>JAAFJQ010000258.1 GCA_013298185.1 Deinococcales bacterium | reverse complement strand
ATGAAGGAAAAGGGAAAGTCACGGATTTTCTCGCACCAGAAGCAGCTTTTGTGGTGCGGTACTCTGGTGGCGCAAACGCTGGTCATACGATTGTACTGCCCGACGTGACCTTTAAGCTGAACCTCTTTCCGGCTGGCGCGGTGCGGCGCGGTGTGAAAATCGTGCTTGGCGATGGCATGGTGATTGACCCCATGAAATTCCGCGAGGAACTGAAATACCTGAGAGACCACGGGTTAGACCCCGAAGTTTATGTCTCTGACCGCGCCCATTTGGTACTGCCGCACCACAAGTTTGTGGATGGTAAAAATGATTTTGTTGGCACAACAGGCAGGGGAATCGGACCCGCCTACGCTGACCGAGCGCGGCGGGTTGGCATTCGAGCTGGTGATTTGGATTCTGACAGCACCTTGCGCGAACGCCTCGAGCGCCTGATTGAAGCCAAACCCAACAGCACCGCAGGGGTCGGTTGGACAAGCGTAGACGCAGCTTGGGCGCACATGCTCGAGGCAAGGAACATCCTTGTACCTTTCATCAAAGACACAGGTTCGATGCTGCGCGAAGCCCTGAACCAAAATAAAAATGTCTTGTTTGAAGGAGCGCAAGCCACACTGCTGGACTTGAATTACGGCACATACCCATTTGTCACCTCGAGCCACCCAACCGTAGGCGGAATTCTGGTTGGCACCGGAGTCAACCACAAGCACATCAACAAGGTCTACGGCGTTGCCAAAGCCTTCACCAGTCGGGTCGGACATGGACCATTTCCCACCGAAGTCTTCGGCGACCTCGAGCATCGCCTGCGCGGTGAGCGCGATGCACCCGGCGCAGAGTACGGCACAACCACCGGCAGACCACGCCGTGTTGGTTGGTTTGACACCAAATTGGTCAAGTATGCGGTTGAAGTCAATGGCTTTGATGGGCTGGCGCTGACCAAGCTCGATTTTTTATCTGGTTTTGACACGGTCAAACTTGGCATTGACCACGATGAAAACGGCAATGCGATTCTCGAGGAGATGCAGGGTTGGGGCGATTTAACAGGCATTGAACGCCGTGAGGATTTGCCCAAGACGGTGCTGCACTACATTGACCGCATCGAAGAGCTGGTTGGTTGTAAAGTCGTGATTTTCGGCACGGGGCAATCTCGAGCTGAGACATTTGGACAAGTCAGTTGGATATAAAACTCCAGCTGACATTGTAACGTAATACTAAATTTTAGAAAGTTTTGTGATACAGTTTGAATGTGAAGAATAGACTGCTGCTTATTGTCGGAGTTGTAAGTTTTGTCGCTTGTGGTTCAAACAATGGTGCTGGAACCGTCAGAACAATTGAGCCTCTAGCGCTTTCAGGTCAAATTCGAGACTACAAAGGCGGTGAAAAGTATATTCAAGGTATTGGTATTCAAGATCAATCTTTTATCGGTACAATCAATAATGCAGGTCGATTTTCGATAACAATTCCAGAGAATTCAGTTTTGGGGTCGAACTTACTCTTTTCCAATATCAGTCGCTGTCAAAATGCGAGTAGTCCCAATACTCAAAACCCAGTTTCTTTTAATGTATTTCCTATTTATCTAAAAGTCTATCCATCAAAAACAAGTCCGTTGCCAGCAGATGAAGGGACACTCTTTCAGTCTACTTGTGGAGAAAATAGTTGTGTTTTACCTAATAATAATTTTAGATTAAGAACTGTGTACATAGATAAAGCCGTAAGTGTAAAAAATTACACCTGTACAATCCCAAAGTTAGATGTCAGAGATATAGAAAGGACGTATAATTTTAACTTAGACTTAAAAGTTGGATGGAACACCATTCAATTCGTAGAGCAGAGCATCACGGCAGATTCTCAAACATTAAATGTTGAAAACTACAATTTGTTCTCTCCTGAGTGGAATTTAACTCCACCCGGTCAGTTGTTTTTCATGGCACAACCACAACGATAGATAGTACAGAGATCAACCAAATGGAAAACTGAAAATGCCAGACCTGCGAATACTAGGGGGCAGTGCCAAAGGACGTTCCCTGAAAATCCCAAGCTCAGCTCGCCCAACTCCTGCTCGAGTTCGTAAGAGCCTGTTTGACTTGCTCGAGGTGCATTTTGGGGCTGGCTCGAGTCTGCTGGATTTATGCGCGGGGTCTGGTGCGGTGGGCTTAGAAGCGGCGGCTCGAGGCTTTGAAGTTATTATGGTCGAGAAGAACGCAACCGCCGCCGAAACCCTCGAGCGCAATCGTCGTGACCTGAAAGTCAATGCCAAAATCATCAAAGCCGATGCCCTCAAATTCCTCGAGACCGCCCCAAGTTTTGATGTGATTTTCCTTGACCCGCCATACACCCAAGACCTGCTCGAGATGACCAAAAAAGCGTTGCAGCTCGCCAAACTAGAACCTGATGGGGTGCTGATTTCACAGCATCCCATTCAGGTCAAACTGCCACCAATCCAAGGCTTTCGCCTCGAGACTCGGGTTTACGGCTCAAATGTACTGAGTTTATACTGGCTCGAGACGCCTGAAAACACGTTAGACTAACCACAATGCCCAAACAGACTTACGGAATCCTTATTTGCCTCGCCATTGCACTGGTGGCTGCGTTTATTGCTGGTATTCCCAATGTCTTACCGGGCATTCCAGGCATTAAAATCCTTGGCATTCTCGGTTGGGCATTGGTACTTGGCATTGTTGTGCGCTCGAGTATAATGCTGCCCGCCGAAACCAAAAGCGGTATTACCTACAGCGCCAAAACCATTTTGCGCCTTGGCATTGTATTGCTTGGCGTGAGGCTGAATTTCTCGAGTATTGCCAGTTCAGGACCACTGATTTTGCTGCTCGATGCGCTGATTGTACTGACTGGAATTTTAGGCGTGAATGCACTTGGTAAGCGATTTGGATTCTCGAGAGGGCTGCGCTTGAGTTTGGCTTTCGGCACTGGTATTTGCGGCGCTTCGGCAGCCGTGGCGGCTGGTAGCATCGCCAGTGCCAAAGACGAAGAGGTCAGCCTTGCGGTGGGAACGGTGAGTTTACTTGGCACGCTTGGGGTCTTGGGCTTTATCTTGCTGCGCGAGCCGCTCGGTTTAACCGATTTGCAGTACGGAATTTTAACTGGCAGCACCCTGCAAGAAGTTGGGCAAGTGATCGCGGCTGCTAGTGTCAATGCCAGCGCCTTGGACACTGCCACGCTGGCTAAGCTGACTCGAGTTGCCTTGCTTGCTCCTGCTTTGGTGATTGCCTCGAGTGTCCTCAGAATGCGCGATGCGAACCTCGAGACAGAGGCTTCCAAAACCGAACGTCCACCTGTCCTACCGCCATTTCTGATTGGCTTTTTGCTGGTTGGCTTGGTCAATTCGCTTGGCTGGTTGCCCAAAGAAGTCTCGAGTATCGCCCAAACTTTATCCATTGCTTGTACTGCGATGGCAATGGCTGGCATTGGCTTAGGCGTAGACCTGAAAGCCGTGCGCCGAGTTGGCGTCAAAGCGCTTGGAGTTGGAGCGCTTGGCTTTGCTGCCCTTTTGATTGTTTCTGGCGCGTTTGTAACCATAGCAAGGATTTGAATCTCGAGTCTCGAGCCTAACTTGTGACCTGCTTTTGACCTTGAACCCCTCAATGAGGGGTCGAGCGAAGCGAGGGGGAGTCCCTGAGGGGTTGCGTTTTTTCTTCTTGCTTCGAGAATATCAACTCGAGAATCCCTCAATCTTTCACCATTCATCATTCATGGGTTAAACTCGAGGTACATCCAAAAAGGAGTCCTCCACCATGACCGAGAATCGAATTGAAGCTGTCCTGCAAGAAACCCGCCGCTTTATGCCGCCCAAGGATTTTGGTGGCAACCTCTCGCTCGAGCAGTACCAACAAATGTACAAACACAGTCTCGAGCAACCCGAGGACTTCTGGGCTGGAATCGCTGGGCAACTGCATTGGTTTGAACCGTGGAACAAGGTTCTCGAGTGGAACGAACCTCATGCCAAATGGTTTGTCGGGGCAAAAACAAATATCAGCTACAACTGCTTAGACCGTCACCTCGAGACTCGAGGCGACCAAGTGGCACTGCTCTGGGAGGGCGAACCCGGCGATGTGCGTCAACTGACCTACAAAGAACTGCACGCCGAGGTTTGCAAATTCGCCAATGTCCTGAAAAGCCTAGGCATCAAAGCAGGCGACCGCGTCACAATTTACCTACCAATGATCGTCGAAGCCGTGGTTGCCATGCTGGCTTGCGCTCGGGTCGGTGCAACCCATAGCGTGGTCTTTGGTGGTTTTAGTGCAGGAGCGCTCTCTGACCGTATCAACGACTGCCAAGCCAAGCTGCTGATTACCGCCGATGGCAGTTACCGCCGAGGCGCAATTGTGCCACTGAAACAAAACGTAGACGAAGCCCTCGAGAATGCGCCGGGCATTGAAAACGTGATTGTGGTGCGCCGCACCGCCCATGAAATCACTTGGAATGCCAAAGACCACTGGTATCACGACCTGATGCAAAACGCCTCGAGCGACTGCGAAGCCACACCACTTGACGCTGAGCATCCACTGTTTATTTTGTACACCTCGGGCAGCACAGGCAAACCCAAAGGTGTGCTTCACAGCACAGGTGGATATATGGTCGGCACATACCTGACCGCCAAATATGTTTTTGACTTGCGCGACACGGATACATATTTCTGCACCGCCGATGTCGGTTGGATTACAGGGCATAGTTACGTGGTCTACGGGATTCTAGCAAACGGTGGCAAAAGCCTGATTTTTGAAGGCGCTCCCAATTACCCGCATCCCGGGCGCTTATGGGAAATCATTGAAAAACACCAAGCCACAATTCTGTACACCGCCCCAACCGCCATTCGTAGCTTTATGCGCGGTG
>JAAFJQ010000257.1 GCA_013298185.1 Deinococcales bacterium | reverse complement strand
GGAGCTTCCTCGAGCAGATTCCACAAACTCGAGACAACATCCTCGGGCAGCGCCACAGGCAACAAACCATTTTTGAGGCTGTTGTTATAAAAAATATCGGCAAACACAGGGGCAATAATCGTTTTGAAACCAAAATCGGTCAGCGCCCAAACCGCGTGTTCACGGCTCGAGCCAGAGCCAAAATTGCGCCCCGCCACGAGGATACTTGCGCCTTTGTGCTGCGGTTTGTTCAGGCTGAACTCTGGGTTATCCGAGCCATCAGCCAAGTAACGCCAATTGGAAAAGCAACCCAAGCCCATGCCTTGTTTGGTCACAGCCGTCAGGTACTTGGCGGGAATGATTTGGTCAGTGTCCACGTTTTCTTCACGCAGAGGGGCGGCTTTGGCGGTCAGGGTGGTGAATTGTTGCATAATGGTTTTCTCCTAACGGGCGAACACAAAGGGAACGCCCCTACGAAATACGGGTTTATGAATGGTGGGCGTTTAAGAATTTTTGAATCCCAACTTCATGATGGGTATTGTGATAAACAGCAAAAATCATCATTTCTCGAGCAGGCAATAAACCCATGAGTGGGTGCTTCATGCCCAAAGTATCGAGTTGTTCTTCGCTCCAAGGCTCGAGATTGCTCGAGAACAGGGCAACTGTGTTCTTGAACGTGCCAATCACTTCTTGCTGGTATGCAGCATCGGCTCGAGACTCGAGGGTCGGGAGGAAATTACCCGTTAGGGTCACGCCACCGCCCAATGCCTCACCATAAGCGACTTTGATTTCGCTTAAACGCCGCGCTGCTGTGGCAGGAGCTTCTGGCAAGCGATCTGGGATGGTCAGGGCTTTAGCAATCAAGCCTAAAGTCTGCGAAAGGTGCTGAGTTTGCAATGCTGCACCCCACTTTTCAGGAGTGCCAGCGAAAAACTGCTCAGGCGTTAAACTCAAGAGAAACGCCGTGAACTGCTCAGCGTGGGCATTTATGCTCTCGAGAATTTCTGTTTTGGTATACGGATTCATGATTCACCTTTAGCGATTTTCGTGGGAAAACCATCAATACTCTTTTGATTCTTCTCGAGTTGATAGGCTTGTAACTGCTCTGGAGTACGAGCCTCCCAATAATCCATGAGTTCAGTGCGTTGAGCATTAAAATCAAAAAGCGGCACAGCCATACCACACGAAGTTTGCACCAAATCCACCTCGAGAACAAAAATTTGCCGAGCGCCAGAAATCGGATTGAACTTGGCATATAACTTAGACCATTCTGAATCCCTCGGATGCACGGCTCGAGCCTTGCCGAACAGACGCAAAATCAGTGGAGCGCCTTCAAAAGCACAGAACATCATCGTCATACGCGGATTCTCGAGAATATGCGCGGCGGATTCGTTACCGCTGCCTGTGCTGTTCAGCCAAATCACGCGGTTTGGGTTGAGGATTCGCAGAGAATCCAAGCCTTTTGGCGACACGTTGACACGCCCATCAGTTGCGGCAGTGCCAACAAAAAACATTTGCTGTTTTTCGATGAAATCTTGAAGGTGCTTTGAAATTGACTCGAGTTGCTTTGCCATAACGGTTTACCTCGTAGGGGCGAACCTTGTGTTCGCCCTGATTTGCGTATGCTAAGAGCTTTGGCTGGTCAGGGCGAGGCGTACCTCGCCCCTACGGGTTAGAGCATGTCTCGAACATCCACGACGTGTCCAGAAATCGCGGCGGCTGCTGCCATGATGGGTGACATGAGGAGGCTTCTTGCACCAGGTCCTTGGCGACCTTGGAAATTGCGGTTGGAGGTACTAGCAACGTACTTGCCACTGCCCGCTTTGTCTTCGTTCATGGCGAGGCACATGCTGCACCCAGCGCCGCGCCATTCAAATCCAGCGTCTTTGAAAATAACGTCTAAGCCTTCGGCTTCGGCTTTGGCTCGGACATCTTTGCTGCCGGGAACAACAATGGCGTTGACGTGACTCGAGACTTTTTTGCCTTTCAGGATTTTAGCGGCTTCGCGTAAATCCTCGAGCCTACCGTTGGTGCAGCTGCCAATGAAAACTTGATCCACGGGTAAGCCTTGGATGGTTTGTCCTTCGCGCAGTCCCATGTACTCGAGCGCACTCTCGAGGGCGCGACGGTCAGCTGCATTCTCGAGGTCAGCGGCTTTGGGGATGCTTTGCTTAATTCCAGCGCCTTGCCCGGGGTTCGTGCCGTAGGTGACCATTGGCTCGAGCTTGCTGGCATCAATGAAAATCTCACGGTCAAATTTGGCATCGGGATCAGACGGCAGGGTATTCCAGTACGCCACGGCTTTATCCCATGCTTCGCCTTTGGGGGCATACGGACGACCTTTGATGAAATCGTATGTGGTTTGGTCTGGGGCGATCATGCCAGCCCTAGCGCCAGCTTCGATGCTCATGTTGCAGATGGTCATGCGGTTCGCCATGCTCAGGTTACGAATGGTACTACCGCGATACTCGAGAACATAACCCGTTCCGCCAGCCGCCCCGATTTGCGCGATGATTGCCAGAATAATATCCTTGGCGGTCACACCCACACCAAGTTCGCCATCCACGTTAATCGCAAAGGTCTTCGCAGGGTTTTGCAGCAGGGTTTGGGTGGCAAGCACATGCCCAACCTCGGAAGTGCCAATCCCAAACGCCAACGCGCCAAACGCGCCGTGGGTGCTGGTGTGCGAATCGCCGCAAACAATTGTCATGCCGGGATGGGTGATGCCCATTTCAGGACCCACCACATGCACCACGCCCTGAACTTCACCAGCAATATCCCACAAAGTCACACCGAAATCCGCGCAATTCTTACGCAGGGTTTGTACTTGCGTAGCTTGTTCAGAACCCCACATCTCGAGCGGAATGACTTCCTGAGCGTTCTGCATCAGCGTGGGAATACTATGATCCATGGTCGCAAAAGTACGCTGCGGATTACGAACCTTTAAGCCCTTTTCGCGCAGCGTCCCGAAAGCCTGCGGACTGGTGACTTCGTGAATCAGGTGCGTGTCAATGTACAACACCGTTGGCGCACCTGCGTCTTGCGCCACAACGTGCGCGTTCCAAACTTTCTCGAATAATGTTTTACCCATGATGGACTCCTTGAATTGAAACCGAACTATCTAAATTTTGTACCATTCCCAACTAACTGCGATGAGAAAACCTACAAAACCATCGCTATCCTTGACGACAAAAACCTCATTTTGTGCTTCATTTTGGATGTACTTATTGATTTCACTTCTTGTAAATCCGAGATGCTCTTTTTTCTTAGCATCATCAAGAAATTTGTCTTTTTCGATGGCTTGGATGCTTAGAACTTTGAATTTGAGGGGCAAATGAACAAAAACAACTTGATGAAAATGGATAAGGGTATAGAATTCTTTTTTATCTATTGATTGAATTTCGAGTTCTTGAGTTAAACCGCCAATATTTCTAATAAAGACATCGATTTCACTTGGAAATATATTCATAGGACGCTTTTTTTCAGTTTCTTCCATATTGCCTCAATCCACAATGAATGATTTTGCGCCGTTACTTGTTCTCGAGGAAGGCTTACTTAAATTCTTCAAACGATTCTTTCTCACAATAGACTCCTCTTAGGGCTAACTCTGACAGACTTAAGAATAATTTTCCAATGCGAATAAAATCTCGTTAAATTTCTCAAGAACTATCGGCGCAGGCTCGGTGAAAAAAATAAACTCTCGCCCCATGACATAAGGATACTTTTTTGTTGCAATAAACTCCTGAATTTGTGATACAAGGTTTTTTGTTTGTTCTCGAGCGATCTCGAAAAATAATGGATTTGAGTTTTTGAAAAGCAATGTATTTTCTTCTGAAAATTCCAAAGCATCAAAGTCACAACAACCCATAACGCAATTTGTCTCGCACGTATTAAAGTATTCTTGAAGGGCTTTTTCTAGCTTAACAACCAGGAATTCCATTGGCTCGAGAGAAAGCTGAGATTTGTCATTTTGAATAAATTGATATGTTTCATAAATTTCTGATTTCTGAGGGCTTAACATTTTTTTATACAAATCATGGATCAATTCCTTAGCTCTTGGGTCAATCTTCTTCTCGAGGGGAATACATTCCCCTACTGCAATTGACACATGCGAAATAGTCCAAGAAGTTTCTGAGTAAGGGACATTCAGAATTTTCACAACTCGATCTGCGTAGGCGAGTTTGACACTTTGAATCGAATTTCCGCTTCTGGTTTGCATTTTTCCTTCAATCCACAATGAATAATTTTGCGCCGAGGCTTGTTCTCGAGCGGTGGGCTTCGGCATTATCCGCCACTTGATAACTCATACCGGGCTTCAACACAAAAACCCGTCCATCCTCGAGTGTCGTCTCGAGTTCACCTTCTAAGCACAGCAAAATATGCCCTTTGCTGCACCAATGGTCAGATTCGTAATTCGGGGTGTATTCCACCATTCGCACCCGAATTTCACCAAAATGCTGCGTGCGCCAGAATGCCTTGCCCACAATTCCGTTATGTTCGGTTGGTTGTATTTGTGTCCAGTCGGTTGTGCCGAATGGAATTTGGGTCATGTTCATGATATTGCCTTTGAAAAATACGTGGGAATCGCAGGGCTGACATGGGAGTCAGCCCCTACGAAAAATTGGTCATGGTATTTGTAGGGGCGAACCCCTGTGTTTGCCCTGCCACCAAACGTTTTGAATATCTGATTTGTCATTGTGTCTCCAAAAATTTGTTTCGGGTTCTCGAGTCCAACTCGAGCCGCATGTCCACCCGATGCAGTCCAACATCATAATCATCTTCGACTATTTGCACCACCTGAAATCCTAACCCTGCAAAGAAACCCTGAGAACGCTGACTCGTATCCAAAATAATACTTGTTATACCAAGTTAAGGTGATTGCTCTTCTAAAATCTTGCCCAGCGATGCCCACAACAACCCTGCACAATCTCAGGATGACCCATCAAATAAACACACCGTTCATCAAGCACCCTCTCCACATCATCAA
>JAAFJQ010000256.1 GCA_013298185.1 Deinococcales bacterium | reverse complement strand
GTGGCGTGTATGCGTAAACTATTGGCTGTGTTGCACATCATTGTGCGTGACCGTACTCCGTGGGTTGACATGACGCTGGCAAAAATAGAGGGGGTTGGGGCTTGACTTTTAACACGGCTGCTGACGGGCTGGCGGCGCTCGAGTCTACTTTTTTCGCGTTGCCGAAGATGCTTTTGCATTGGGGCGCTTTGAATGCAAAAAAGAAACCGCTACAAACCAACAATTGCTTTACTGGACGGCTCAAGTTGCCATGTTTTATGCAAAAGGTCAAACCGAGGTGATTCTATGACAAACCAAGAACTGGAAGCACAAACCAAAGCCTTTCTCGAATTCACAAGCCATATGCAAATCATTGGAAACCCAGAGAACCTAAAAACCAAAACGCCACTGCGAACAGATGCCATTCGCAGCGAACTTGGCAAAGCTGTTTTGGTGTCTCGAGTTGGTGAACTGCTCAAGCAAGCTCGGTTAGAACGTGGTTTAACTGGCGAACAAGCAGGGGCATTGGCTGGAGTCAAACGCGCTCGAGTTTCGCAAATGGAATGGAAACTTCAGGTGATGTTTTACAACTGCAAACCCTTGTGGAATATGCACACGCTTTGGGTTTTGAAGTGCAGTTATCTTTGATTCCCAAAAATGGTGGAGCTGCCCTGACTCGAGAATTGGTCTAAACCTTACACTTTGGCTCGAGCCGAGGCAGTTTAGGAATTCTCGAGAACGTGGGCAATGTCTTTGTTGCTTGCGCCAGCCGCTAAGAGCGCACGGATCATCAAATCCAAGCTGATACTGGCATCAGCAGCTTCGATTTTAGCAATCCGAGATTGGCTCGAGCCGAGGCGTTTAGCAAGAGCTGTTTGCGTCAGTTTGTTTTTCTGGCGTTGCGCTTACACCATTTTCAGTCAAACCTGTAGCGTACTGAAACAAAATTGGTGCAGACTACGCTCATGCAAAAAGACCTGATTCGCATCACCAGCCCAAAAGCGGCTCGAGTGTTACGCCATACGGCTTTACTGCATCACTTCCTCGAGCCAACCAGTCCGAGTGACGTGGCTAAGGTGACGGGTTTAGCGGCAAATTTGGTGCATCATCATGTGAAAAAAGCCTTTGAGTTGGGTATTCTGCTCGAGCATAAACGCGAGCATGGCAAAGTGTTTTACCAATTGGCGGCTAAGGAATTCAGTCATTCTCGGGATTTACTGCCGATTGAACATAAGGAAGCCGAGGATTTGCAGCTCATTACAGCAGCTTTTCTTGAAGCCTACGAGCGTTCCGAGGTACTTTTGCATAGCAATGACCCTGATTATGTACGAATTGGTTTTGGTGATCGCCACCCCAATTCTGCTCCGATTCCAAAGTCAAAACTCAAACACAGCCTCGAGCAGCACCCAGCTCATCTTCATCTGCATACACCGCGCCTGAGCCAAAAACGGTATGCGAAGCTGATGCGTGATATGTCTGATTTGATTGATGCTGCCACCAGCGAAAGCTCGAGTGAGGCTGGTTTTTGTACGGTGGTTGTGTTGGGCTTTGCGGGTAGTTGTTTTGGCAGTGATGCCAGTAAAACCTTGCTCAGCAGTTTTGTTCCCAGTGCCGCAACCCCTAAAAAGCAGTCCTGAACGTTTTTTCTCGAGTTGATGGTTGGAGTAATCATGAGTCCAGTTTTCATCCTAGAGATTGGGTTTTTGTTCAAAACATATGCCCTGCCTCGTTTGAGAAGCTTTTTCTTTTTGACGCTGCTGACAACAATGGTGGTGGTTGCTCAGCTTATTGCTCCGATTTTGATGCAATTAACGATTGATTCAGCACTTACTTTTTCACAGTCATGGGTTTGGTACTCGGTTTCTTTTTTTGCTGTGAGTGTCATTGCGATGATTGTTCAGGTGATGGTCACAACCCAAACTGCTCATCTTGCACTGACCATCGCCAATCAGTTGCGCTTTGATTTATTACGCCAAGTGATTGGATTGGGGGTAACGTACCGAGAAAAAACTTCAATTGGTGACACCATCGAAATTCTCGAGGGGCATGTGGTGAATCTACAAAACATCCTTTCAATTTTGGGTGGGCAAGTGGTGATTCAGCTTTTGGTGGTCTTGGGGTCGCTGATGGTTGCATTTGCAGTTCATCCTTTGGCTGGTTGTGGTTTTGTGGCGTATGTTGCCCTGACCATCATTTTGGTGCGAAGTCCGCAAATTCTCAGTTCAGGATTACAAGAACACCTGAGTCAAAGCCAGCGCATGGCGGGGGCAACATTGTTTTCTTTGTTGCAGGCTCGGTCTGATTTGTTAGCCAATCGTGGGCATTTGTTTGCACTGCGCCATTTTAGTCAAGCTCGAGGTGTTGTTGTGCCTGCTCATCGGGCGGCGATCTTGGCAAGCGTTTTGTGGTTTGGTAGGGCATCGTCTTTACTGGTGACCACCACTGCTTTTTCGCTTTTGCTTGGTGGCGTACTGCATACGCAGGGTTTGATTTCACTTGGTACAGTCTTGCTTCTAACACGGCTTGCATCGGTGATGACTGCGCCGCTACTCGAACTCAGTGGAAATTATGATGAATTGGCATTCTCGGTTGGTAGCTTGCTGCCAATTCGTCAATTGCGGCTGACTCAACAAGACTTGCCTGAGCCAGAACATCCAATGCCTGCGCCTGGCACTGCCCCTCGAGTGCTGATTGATAATCTCAGCTTTGCCTATGAAAAAAACAACGTGCTGCACAGAATCGATCTCGAGATTCCCGCCAATGCACTGGTGGGCATTGTTGGACAATCGGGCAGTGGTAAGTCAACCCTAGGTCAATTGCTGGTCAGAACTCGAGATCCAAACGCAGGCGGTATTTTGGTGAATGGTATCAATCTAAAATCGCTCTCGGCAGAAGATCGTTTTCGTTTTTTGTACATCGTGGATCAGGATCAAACGCAGTTACAAGGCACGTTAGAAGAAAATTTGGCGTTGTATGGAAACATTTGTTCAGAACGGCTTTGGCGGGCAATTCAAATACTGATTCAGTTACATCCGCCCTTTGAAGATTTCCTGAAAACAAGAATGCCCGAAACGCTTTCCGATGGTGAATTACAACTCGTGGCGTTAGCGCGGGCGCTTGTCTCCGAAGCAAGATTGATTGTGCTTGATGAAGTCAATGCTCGGCTAGACCCACAAATGCGTCAGAAGGCACTGCATCTGATCGCTGAACTGACCCAAGAAAAAACTGTTTTTTTGATTGCACATCGCGCAGAATCACTCGAGATTTGTTCTCATATCGTGCTTTTAGAGCTTGGCAAGGTAAAAGCCTTCGGGTTTCGAGATCACATGCTGGAGCTGCTTTCGCAGCACACCGAGGTTTGGACGTGAATCCTTGGCAAATACTAAGCGCACACCGAAAAGCCACTGCACTAGCCTTGGTTTTACAGTTTTTCTTGCTGCTATTGCCATTAACGGCAGCTTGGCTGACTCAAATGGTGATTGACCAAATACAGACCCAAGATTTTATCAGGCTTGGAATTTGGTTGGTTCTTGGTTTAGGGGTGCTACAGGTCTTAACTCAAACACTGGCGCGTGCTTGGCACATGGCACAGTATGACTTGCTGGCAGCCATTGTTGAACGGTTGCGTTTAAGTGCCTTTCAATCTGCATTGAGTAACAAAACAAAACCGACAGGTGGGCTGGCTGCACGAATCCAACACGATCCAGACGTACTGGGTGCTTATTCGGCTGAATTCTACAAAGCGGTCTTACGAATTTTTTTTAGTTTCATGGCTGTGTCTTTTTTATTGTCAATCCATGTTTGGGCAACTGTAGCAACGGTTATTCCAATGCTCTTGTTTGTTCTTGGAATCAGACTTTTGCAAAAAAAATTAATCCAGATGCAAGATGAGGTGGCAAAAAAAGAATCAGCCGTCACCACGACCCTAGATGAAATCATACGAAACGCACCATCCATTTTAAGACACGGTGGACAAGATAAGGCTGTCACACGGTATATGGCACTGCGACAAACCTTGCAAATCTCGAGTGTCCGCACTGCCTTTTGGCAAGCCATCGTCAGCAGCCTACAAACGAATTTAGAAAGCCTGACGACTGCTCTTGTCCTGCTCATCAGCGCAGGAGAACTTGCAAGTGGAAGCATCACCGTGGGGCAATACGTGCTGTTTACACTTGTCCTAGGCTGGATTGTCTATGTACCCATGCGCTTAGCCGACCTGATGACAGCCCGCTCGAGTGCCTATGCTGCCAAAGAACGTTTAATCAACAATCTTGGTGCGGGTAGCTCAGATCACCACGAGATTGATTTAACCACGTCCTCACCCGCACCCATGACTTCATTAACAAAAACAATGCAAATCAAAATCGAAAACTTACCCGGCTTGCAATCAACTTTGCAATTTGAAATCAAACCCAAAAGCATAACCGTTGTGCAAGGCGCAGTTGGAACTGGGAAAACCAGTCTTTTGGAAGCATTGATCGGCAATGGCATTGCCAAAGCACGCATTCAAATCGAAAACCAAGTTCTTGATTCGCTCGAGCAAATGGCTGGCTTTGCGTCTGCCACACCAGAATTCATTGATGTTAGCCTGTATCAAAACGTTTCATTGGATCGCCAAGGCGACTGGAATCAAGCGATTGCCCTAAGCGCCTTAAATGACGATGTGATTCACCGTTCAGAAGGTATTCTGATCAATAATTTGGGCTTAAGTGGTGGTCAGCGGTCACGGTTAGCCATTGCCAGAGCCAGCTTTGACCAAGCGCCGATTCTTTTACTCGACGATCCCACGGCTGCTCTGGACGAAGCAACCGCCAACACATTATGGCTAAAACTGCGGCAGTCAGAGCTGACTATCATTGTGGCAAGCAATCATCCAAAGTCATTGGCAATAGCAGATCAGGTGATTGTCCTAGGGAATTAAAAAAGCCACCATTTTTATAGCAAACGGCTCGAGCCAGTCAATCGGCAGACTCGAGTTTTCACAAAGAATGGTATTTTTGAGCATGGATTTCCCCGCCAACCCACCAGAAAAAACAGGTTATACCCTCGAGTTCGCCGATGAATTTACGGGCAGTACCTTAGACCAAACCAAGTGGTTTCCGCACATGCTGCCGCATTGGAGTTCACT
>JAAFJQ010000255.1 GCA_013298185.1 Deinococcales bacterium | reverse complement strand
CTGGTGGTACGAATGCCACGCCAACTGCCATTACCAATGTTAATGTCACCGATATTGTGGCAGTCAGTGGCGGTCGTAATTTCTCGCTTGCCTTAAAAGCCAATGGCACAATGCTCAGTTGGGGAGACGATACTTACCAGCAACTTGGAAATGGAGCAGGCGTCAGCAGCAGTGCTACTCCAACAGTTATTTCTGGTTTCACTGATATTGTTGCAATCAGTGCAGGATACCTATATTCACTTGCTTTAAGGTCCAATGGCACAATGCTCAGTTGGGGAAACAATGATGCCGCACAACTCGGGCAAGGTACGATTGGTACAGATGGCAACTCACCAACAGCCATTCCTGGTGTCAGTGGTATTGTTGCTATTGGTGCTGGTACTGCTCATTCACTTGCTTTGAAATCGGATGGCACAATGCTCAGTTGGGGAAAGGATACCAATGGTCAACTGGGCGATGGAACAATTGGTTCACCCGCTAACAACATCACACCGACCCCTATTTCTGGTGTGAGTGGTGGTGTTGCAATCAGTGGCAGTGGTGCTGAGCATTCGCTGGTCTTGAAATCGGACGGCACAATGCTCAGTTGGGGAAGAAATGATAGAGGACAGCTTGGGCAAGGTTTAATTGGAACAGACAGTCCCACCCCAACAGCCATTCCTGGTGTCAGTGGTGTAATTGCCATTGCTGCTGGCTTTACGCATAATCTTGCCTTAAAATCGGATGGCACAATGCTCAGTTGGGGTAGTGATTCAGACGGACAACTCGGGGATGGAACAATTGGTTCACCCGCTGACAACATCACACCAACAGCTATTGCAGGTGTCAGTGGTGTTGTTGCAATTGGTATTGGTGAATATGCTTCTATTGCCCTGAAATCCGATGGTAGTTTGCTGACTTGGGGCGATGATGACTCTGGACAACTCGGGGATGGCACAGTCAACCCAGATAGACCCACCCCATTTGCTGTTCCTCTTGGTGGCGGTGTGACTGTTCGCTTGCCTTAAACACTTGGTTTTTGACCACCCCATGTTTGTTTTGGGGTGGTTTTTTTATGCTCGAGAAATCCTTCAACACATGACCCACAAGCGTTGTATAAACGACGCTTGGTGCTAACGCCCAAGCGACGCTCAAGAGACGCCCCGAGATTTATGGTTTGTCTCGAGGTAGAACCAAGGAGGATGTATGAATAAAGTTTTGAAATTTGGTCTTTGCACCCTCGCTGCCCTTGCCCCAAGCAGCATAAGGAGTTTATGAAAAAAATATTTTTAGGTAGTTTGCTTTTAGGTGCAGCTCTGGTCGCTTGTGGTACGGGTAACACACCACCGCCACCACCACCTGTGAGTAACCCCCCCACTGTTTCGCTTAGCTCGAGTCGAAGTGCATTGACGTTCAGTGGAGCAATCACACTGACTGCCACTGCAACTGATGCTGTTGGCGTGACCAAAGTCGAGTTTTACGATGGCTCAACCAAACTTGGTGAGAAAACAGCCGCTCCGTACACGTATAAGGTTGAATTAAAGAACGCTGATAATGGCACTAAGAATTACACTGCCAAAGCCTTTAATACAGCAGGGAATACTGCAACCTCGAGTCCAGCAACTACGGTGACAGTCAACATGCCAACACCAGGATTTCATTCACTTGGAGCTGAATTAGACATCGTTAAGGCACTCGGTGCAAATACTACCTCACGCTCTTTAGCACTTGACTCAAATGGTAACCCAGTTGTGGCTTGGGGTGAAAATGCCAACATTTATGTGAAACGCTGGAATGGCACAATCACACCCCCAGCTTGGGAACAAATTGGTCTCCCGTTAAATACCAACGCCGCAGGCGCTCCATCTCTTGCTTTGGACTCGAGTGGTAACCCAGTTGTCGCTTGGCAAGAGGATGACGGAAGTGGTATTTCAAGCAACATTTATGTGAAACGCTGGAATGGCAGTTCTTGGGTAGAATTTAGTAGCACCAGCACTCCCTTAGATGTCACGCCCAATAAAAATGCAAAATCTCCATCCCTTGCTTTGGACTCGAGTGGTACCCCAGTTGTTGCTTGGAGTGAGGCTAACACTGGAACTCCAAGCAAATTGAACATTATTGTGAAACGCTGGAATAGCGCAACCTCAGCTTGGTTACAAATTGGTAGCAGCCCAAACATCAATAACAATAACGATGCAGAATCTCCATCCCTTGCTTTGGAATCGAATGGTAATCCAGTTGTTGCTTGGCGAGAGTTTTCCGCATCAGGTGTAAACAACATTAATGTGAAACGCTGGAATAGCACATTCTCACTTTGGGTACCATTTGGTAGCAGCAGCAACTTAGATATCAATACCTTGAAAGGTGTAGACTCTTTATCCCTTGTATTGGACTCGAGTGGTAACCCAATAGTAGCTTGGAGTGAGGTTGGCGCAACTAACTTCAACATTTATGTGAAACGCTGGAATAGCACAATCACACCCCCAGATTGGGAACAAGTTGGTGGCGTTGGCGTTGCTAGCAGCTTAAATTTCAACCCTGCTGAAAATGCAAAATCTCCATCCCTTGCATTGGACTCGAGTGGTAACCCAGTTGTGGCTTGGCATGAACAGAAGGCGGGTGAAGGGACCAACATTTATGTGAGACGCTGGAATGGCGCTCTTTGGGG
Source organism: Deinococcales bacterium (assembly GCA_013298185.1). GTDB lineage: Bacteria > Deinococcota > Deinococci > Deinococcales > JAAFIG01 > JAAFIG01. Next base: position 2,468 of record JAAFJQ010000255.1, on the reverse strand, counting down.
ACAAGTCGGTAGCACTCCCTTAGATGTCACGCTCACTCAAGGTGTAGAATCTCCATCCCTTGCATTGGACTCGAGTGATAACCCATTTGTCGCTTGGAGTGAGAACGATGCGTCTTCTAGCAAAGATGTTTATGTAAAACGCTTCAGTCAATAAATCAACATTGCTGGTGTTGCAGCATTCCACAATAAAAGTTATTTGGAAATAGCATTTTTGGAATCTGCATGGGCGTTATGTACACAAAAAAATGAAGCAAAACCTGAATAGCGGATAACGACTCATAAAAAAGAAACTGGCATTGCCAGTTTCTTTTTTGGTTATTTCTACGCTCGAGATTATTGTTCCATGCCAAACGAAATAAATTTGGTAAACAAATACTCTTCTAAACCCCAATGCCCGCCTTCACGCCCATAACCACTTTGTTTGACCCCACCAAATGGGGCTTGGACGGTGCTTGGCACGGCATCATTTAAGCCTATGATTCCATACTCGAGGCGTTCTGCCACCCGCATTGCCCTCGAGATGTCCTTTGTCCAAAGGTAAGCCGCTAAACCAAAGGGGGTGTTGTTGGCAGCGCTGATTGCCTCGAGTTCGGTGTCAAAAGCAATAATCGGGGCAACTGGACCAAAGGTTTCTTCTTGTAAAATCAGCATCTCGCCAGACACATTGCCAAGTACCGTGGGTTGAAACACCAATCCGCTCTGCACCGCGCCGCCAGTCACCACAGTTGCGCCTTTTTGCACCGCATCTTGCACATGGCGTTTGATTTTCTCGAGTCCAGCGCTGTCCACCACAGGACCAATTTGGGTGCTGCTCTCGAGTGGATCACCGATTTTGAGTTGCGCTACTGCTTCGCCAAGTTTTTGAGTAAATTCATCCACAATGCTGCGCTGCACATAAACCCGATTGGTGCAAACACAAGTCTGCCCTGCGTTGCGGAACTTGCAAGTGATCACATCTTTGACAGCTTGTTCAATATCGGCATCGGCAAACACCAAGTACGGCGCATGTCCGCCAAGTTCCATCGAAACCCGTTTGAGCGTATCCGAGGCTTGTTTGGTCAGGATTTTGCCAACTTCGGTGCTGCCTGTAAAGGTAATTTTACGAATGCGGTCATCTTCCATGAAGACCTTGGAAACCGCGACAGGGTCGTTGGTGGTGATGACTTGAAAAACATCCCCGTGTCCTCCCGCCTCGAGCCAGAGGGTAGCCAGTTTCAAAGCCGTCAACGGCGATTGCTCGGCGGGTTTGAGGACAATCGTACAACCGGCTGCCAAAGCAGGCGCTAGTTTACGGGTGACCATCGCGGCTGGAAAATTCCACGGAGTCACAGCGTAAACCGCACCCACAGGCTGGGAAATGGCAAATAAGCGCTTATGGGCAAATTGACTGGGGATGGTCTGCCCATAGACCCGTTTGGCTTCCTCGGCGTACCAATCCACAAAACCAGCCGCGTAACGAACCTCACCAAGGGCTTCAGAAACAGGTTTGCCCATCTCGAGGGCAATCATAGAAGCAATTTCTGCTTCATCGCGCAAAATCAGGTTAAAGAATTTTCTTAGAAGCGCTGCCCGTTCATAAGCCGTGGTTTTACTCCACCAAGTAAAAGCTGCGGTGCTTGCCTCGAGCGCGGTTTTGGCTTCGGACACACCACAATCAGCCACTCGAGCCACTTCTAAACCAGTGTAAGGGTTGGTCACTGCAAAGGTCGAGGAGGTGCTGATAAACTGCCCGGCAATCAAAGCTCGGGTTTCACCCGTAAAAGTTGTGGTCATGGGTGTATTTTAACCTGTTTGAGTCAGGCGTGTTCTCGAGTATTTGATAAGCCTCGTATCTGAAGCACTCGACCAAAAAAACGCAATGCCTCTCTTGACCCTAAAGCGCCACCTGACGGGGCTGGGTCGCTCACAACTCCCCCTCGCTTCTCTTGACCATAAACGCGCACCGTCGCGCCCATGGCTGGACTGGTAGCACACACAGGAGCGAAACGGGCATGGTCGCTTCTCTTGACCCTTCAAAGAGCTACCGTTTGCACACAAGTATGCAACCTATCTTTCAAAGACGTATTCAATTGATTTGGTCGAGAATCCAAAAGTTGGGTCATATTGATGAACAAAATTGCTCGAGAGAACGTGGGTTTGGTTATCATTTTTGTGACTTGGCAGGACAGACACAGGGGTCTGTCCCTACGGTTTACCTGTATATGAAGCAATTTTCCTGTAGTGTCCTCCCTGTGAGAGGAAATGCGAATTCGAGTCAGGACAGACACGGGGGTTTCTTGACCATAAGACGCACCTTGTAAGTTAATAATAGGAGTCAGTACAACAAGTCCAAGCGCACCTAGACCTTCGAGGTCGTCCGTCAGCAAGACTGTTGTGCTGAACTTCGCTTCAACCGAGTCCGAACGGCTGCCTGAACCCCGAGTTCGCTTTGCAAGGAAGGACGATTTTGAAGATGCTCCAAGGAGATC
>JAAFJQ010000254.1 GCA_013298185.1 Deinococcales bacterium | reverse complement strand
GCTGCGTTCAAATTCACCAAAGCGTTGCAATAAAGCAATTTTATTCAAACCATGCTGCTTTTTGAGGCGCTGCCGAAACCAATCCCGTGTTTGACCAACACCAAGAAGCGATAAATCTATTTCCAACTCAGCCTGTTGGGAGATGGTGGTGGATGAGGCGACTTGGGTCATTGTTACTTTAGCGTACAGCCTTAATGTACGTTTCGAGGTTCAGTCGTCCTTTGTAGCCCAATGTACCCAAATAACCTTGTTTGTCTGGGCTGGGATACGCGAAACTGGCGTTTTTATCTAAACGATAAATACTTGGGTCTGCGGTCATCCATGTTTGACGGGCAACCCAATCACGGGTCAGCTTAACTGGATTTTCACCGAGTGCCAAAGCACAAGCTCCACTGGCAACAGCCGCTGCCATGGATGTGCCAGAAACCACGACACTGCGATTTTTTGGAAACGCAGTTACGATTGCTTCGCCGGGCGCACTTAACTCGAGGTCTTTGCCAAAATTCGAGAAACTGGACTTTATACCATCAGCGTTCACACTACCTATACTGACCACACTATAAGGACCTGCTGCCATTGATGCTGGAAAACCCAGTTTTGAATTGCGATTACCGGCTGATACAAAAACAGGGATTTTCTTGGCATCAGCAGCTTGAATGGCTTTTTTGACTGGTTCGGAAACACCAGCGACACTAAGACTGATATTAATTACATTGACATTGCTCGAGATAGCGTAGTTAATGGCTTGAGCAAGTTTATCGGCATCGCCTTTGCCACTTTTGTTAATGACCCGAAGTGGTAAAATCTTTGCTCCAGGCGCAATCTGTAAAGCAATACCAGCTACAGCAGTACCATGTCCATTGGTGGTGTCATTAGGGATATTGTCGCCGTCCACAAAATCACGCATCAAATTACCAGCCACCAAAGAACGCTTAAAGGCGGGGTGAGCAAGATCAATACCGCTGTCAATTACGGCAATTGTTACATTCTTACCAAGTTGTGTAGCCTGAGCTTGTCCTTGTTGTAATTTGATGCTTTGCCAATTTTTGGTGTTGGCTGGGATTGGAGCAAAACGACCATCCGCCCAAACACCAAGGCTGCCATCCGCCCAAACACCAAGGCTGCCATCCGCCCAAACACCTAAACTGCCATCCGCCCAGACACCAAGGCTGCCATCCGCCCAAACACCTAAACTGCCATCGGTGTTGGTGGTTTGGTCAAGTGTGACCCGATCAACATTGGACTCGAGAACGCTGGTGGCTGGCAAACGCGCTTGGACGCTTTCCAACTGCGATTGTTGCACACCCATGACCGCGTACCCATGTTCAGCATCAAAGACCAAAACAGGGATTTGGTATTGTTCCTCGAGACTGCTTTTGGTATCAGTAGGTGCTAAATCAACTGTCAGTGTGTATGGGTAACTGACAACAGGATTTGTGTATGGGTAACTGACAACAGGATTACTTGGACTTGATGGTTCTGGGCTGGGCGTAGCACAACTCACCAATCCGATTCCAACTACCAAAGCAAAAGTCAATGATTTGAAGTTTGTAGTCACGGTCGTTCCTCAAGTTAAGAGTGTAAAAAATTCTATCTTTCTCAGGTCTTACAATTTCCGAGTACCAAGTCAATGTTCACAGTAGGGTTTTGTCTTTCGCAATTTATACCTTTATGCACACGTTTGCAGTGATTGAAAACACCCTTAGGCAGATGCCCCTAAACCCATGATAGCAACCTGCTAAGCGTTTCGATGTGCAGAACCAGCACAAAGCCTTGAATGTATACCGAATCCAGATTTCCTAAGCTCGAGTCAGCGCCTACGACATCGCTCAAGCCAGTAGCCTATGACATTGCTCGAGCCAGTAAACCATGAAAATGATGCACACAGGCTTCTCGGGCGGGACTAAACCGCCCACGGTCATAAAACCTCGAGCGCACGCCGCGCTGCACGGCTTCGACCACAACTTCGTCCTCGCGTTCGACACGGTCTAAACCAGCCCCAGCTCCAGACTCGAGCTTAGACGCATCCCAGACATACGGAATAAAACTGACTTTGCACCTGTCATGCCCAAGTGGGCGCACAACGTTAATACTTAAACCCCAAGGGTAAAAATTCAGCATCAGGTTTGGGAAAACCCAGTAGTAATAGGCAGCGATGCTCTGCCCATAATCTGGACTCGAGCGGGGTAGGTCAAAAACCATTTCGCCACTGCTGGCAACGCCAAGTTGTAGGTTGCACCATTCATACTGCTCGGTGGTGTAGCTGCCATAATCTATGGCGGCGTTTAAGCTGGCGTGAATGTAGGGAATATGAAATCCCTCGAGGTAATTATCGCAGTACAGCGCCCAGTTTGCTCTGACCAAATAATCACGCGCCCTTGTCTGGTCAAAGTAAAATTCACGCAAGGGCAACCAGCCGAGCCGCGCCTGAATCGGAGCGAGCATCGTCTCGAGCGAAACGCTTGGGTTGAGGTTGACAAAGGCGAGCTTATCCCATGTGGCAAATGAAATTTTTGGCAAGTCATCGCTCGGCTTGGGGAAATCTTTGACTGCTTCAAATTCGGGCATACTGTGAAAACAACCATCCAAACCAAAACGCCGCCCGTGGTAACGGCAGCGCAAAAAACGCTCGACTCCACCAGTTTCAGCCACCAGCATCCCACGGTGGGTGCAGACGTTGGAAAGTGCATGAAGTGAATCGTTGAAATCTCTGGTCAGCACAATCGGTTCATCCAAACAACCCTCGAGAACCGTGATCGGTTTGACACTGCCCGGGGCTTTCAGGTCGTCGGTATCACCAATAAATTGCCAAGAGCGAGCAAAAACCTTTTCCCTTGCCTGCTCGAACATGCTTGGGTCTTTGTAAAACGAACTTGGTAATGTGGCAGCTTTGGTAATATCAGCATGAACCTCGAGAAGGCGTGTCATAAGGGTAATTCTACACATTTTGGGTTGTTTTGAAAAACAGGTGCTATGCTACTTGCTATGAAAAAAGTGATTATGGGTCTGACTGCTTTAGCGCTCTCGAGTGTGCTGGTGGCTTGCCCACCAACACCAGCCAATGATGCACTGGTTTTAAGTGGCACTTTCGAGTCCAACGCAGCCATACCTTTTGCCAGTATTGCTGCCATTAAGGTTTACGCTGCCATCAATCCTCGGGTTGATTTGATGGATAGCGCACCGTTTTTCACCCCTTTGCAACGCGGGGCGTTGCCACTGGCTGTGGGTACATTTAACAGCAGCACAGGTGCATTTAGTGTTACTTTACCAAACAGCTCGGTGATGCAAAGTAACAGCAGCCCACGGCAATTTGGCACAAAAGCCAACTGCACTAACACAGGGGCGAGCACCAACCTTGGAAATGTCGCCCAAGTACTTATTACAGTACACAACAGCAGTGATGCAATCATTGGCTATGCTGCACAAACAACCCCTGGTACGCGTCTGACTGGCACACCCGGCACGTTCTATGATGTCTTGCGCTACTGGTCAAGCTCGGCTTTTACAGCACAACAAAATTGCACAGTTGATTATCAGGGCAACCTGCAAGCCGTGGCGGGCTGGAACACCGTTTCGTTCCGTACCATCACTCAACCATTACAGATTTTTGATCGTGTCCAAACTGTTGCTGATGTACCAGTTGGCGTGAAGTGGGTACTCGAAACCTCGGCTGCTGCGGTTGGTGTCAATGCTCCTGTGTCCGTTCGCTAAACCCTAGATTTTGCATACTCGAGGAAAAACCCAAGCGAGTCTGGGTTGCTGAGCGCATCGGCGTTCAGCACTTTCTTGGCATCTGCGCCCAATAAAATTTTACGAATTGGCAATTCGAGTTTCTTACCGCTGAGGGTGCGTGGAATAGCGGCAACCTGCACAATCTGGTCTGGAATCAGTCGTGGCGATAACTCGGTGCGGATGGCGCTTTTGATGCGTTTCTCGAGGTCAGAGGTGAGGCTTTGCCCACTTTGCAGCACCACAAAAAGCGGCATAAACGAAGCCTTACCCAATTGCTCGAGGTCAATGATTAAACTGTCCAGTACTTCAGGAATACGCTCAACCACACTGTAGACTTCGGCTGTTCCCATGCGAACCCCGCCACGGTTCAGGGTGGCATCCGAGCGCCCATAAATCACCGCGCTGCCTCGAGCTGTGATTTTCACCCAATCACCGTGCCGCCAAGTGTTGGGGTAATCGGCAAAATAACTTTCAAAGTAGCGTTTGCCATCTGGGTCATTCCAGAATTTCACGGGCATACTTGGCATTGGGCTGCACAGCACCAGCTCGCCGACTGTCTCGAGAATAGAATTACCCTGCTCATCAAAGCTCTGCACATCTGCGCCAAGGCTGCGGCAGGATAACTCTCCCGCCCAGACTGGACTCCATGGGCTACCGCCAAGAAAAGCACTGCAAACATCTGTGCCGCCTGAGGTGCTAAAAAGTTGCAAATGATTCCCGACTTTTTCATAGACAAAAGCAAAACCGTCGAGCGAAAGCGGTGAGCCTGTGCTACCAATTGCACGCAAACTCGAGAGATCAAATTTTTGTGCTGGCTCGAGACCCAGTTTGATGTTCCCATGCAAATATGCTGCGCCACAACCAAAAACCGTGATTTTGGCGCGTTCGCAAAGTTGCCACAGCGCATCTGGGCTTGGATGGGTCGGTGAACCATCCCACAGCACAAGGCTCGAGCCGACCAGCAAACCCGAAACAAGGTAATTCCACATCATCCAACCAGTTGTGGTGAACCAAAAAAAGCGGTCTTGGGGGACAAGGTCGCACTGTAAACCCAAATGCTTGTAATGCTCGAGTAGGATTCCGCCATGACCATGCACAATCGGTTTGGGTAAGCCGGTTGTGCCACTCGAGAATAGAATATAAAGCGGATGGTCAAATGGCACGCGCTCAAAATAAAGCGGTGCAGGTTTCTCGAGCAGCGCATCGAATTCTGCACCTAAGCGAATGGTTTTTACTAAGCTCGGTAAGGCTTTCTCGAGGTCAGCCACCAATTCGGTGCGGTCAAAGGTTTTACCATTGTAGGTGTAACTTGTGCCAGCCACCAAGACCTTGGGTTCAATCTGACCAAAGCGGTCTATGACACTACCTAAGCCCATTTCCAAGCTGGTGCTGCTCCAAATTGCGCCTAGGCTGGCAGTGGCAAGAAATGCGACAATTGCTTCGGGCGTATTACCGATGTACGCTACAACCCTGT
>JAAFJQ010000253.1 GCA_013298185.1 Deinococcales bacterium | reverse complement strand
GGAAAACACCCCATCGCGGCGGGTGAATTCAGCGCGGTCTTCAAAGAACTTAACCACCAAATCATTTGGGTCAACCCCAAGCGGTTGGGTGGTGACTGACCAGATTTGCTCGGCTCGCTCGGTTGGCAGTGCCCGCACATAGATGTAACTGCCTTGGTTGTCCAAGGTGCTGTCCTGCGCCCAACGGGTGATGGCAAGGTCTTGTAGCTGGCTGTAGCCCGAGCCTACCCCACTGAGCATCAGGCTATAACGCCCATTGGAAAGCAAATGGGTTTGTCTGGCGGCTTCGCGCAGACCATTGAAACGGCGCTCGCTTGGGCTGGTGTCCAGTGGTTGGCGGGCTGCCAAGACCTCCTCGGCTCGAGGTCGCGCCACCAAAGCGCCCCTTGGGGTGCGTTCTTGGAGCAGCAATTCGGCGGATTGCACCCTCGGGTCAGAATGAAAACGATGGCTCATGATGTCATTTTGCAGCACATTGGCAAATGCCAAGAGCGACATCCCCTGATGGTGCGCCATGTAATTCTGCACCACCACAAAGCGCTTGGCGATGGCAAGATTATCGGGCAAACGCAAAGGCGTGAAGTCCAGCGCATCATAAAAGCCGTAGATGCCTCGTCCACCCATCTTCTCGAGCCGCAGCAGATTCTTGGTGGCTGCCACAGGGTCAATCATCGTGGCTAAGGCGGTGGCATACGGGGCAATCACCAAATCATCCGACAGCCCACGCTTCAAACCAAGCCCCGGCACACCAAATGCCAAATACTGATAATCGAGGCTTAAATCCCGTGCTGCAAAAGCCGATTCTGAAATCCCCCACGGGATTTGTTGCAGTGGTGTACTGCGCTGGTTGGCATAGGCAATCTGGGCTTGCACCACCAAATGCGAGGTTTCCTCGAGCAGGCTGCCCGGCGGTGAGCGCATCATCAAGCGAGGCATCAAGTATTCAAACATCGAACCAGTCCAAGAAATCAAAGCTGTACCACGCCCAACAGGGGTGAGTTCGCGCCCCAAATGAAACCAGTGCGCGGTTGGCACTTCGTTCTTGGCAATGGCAATAAAACTGGTTAAACGCGCCTCGGATGCCAGCAAATCATAGCAACTTGGGTCGAGGCGTTGGGTGGACAAATCAAAGCCAATCGAGAAGAGTTTTTTATGTTGGTCAAATAAAAAACCAAAATCCATGTTCACAAATAAGCGCTCGGCGCGGTTGGCTAATTGCTCGAGACGCGTCTCGAGGTCTGCCCCCATATCGCGCTGATGGCTGTGCAAACTGGCGCGAATGGCATCAATCCAATAAATCAGTTCTTGACTGTCCGCCGCATCTTGGTTGCTGGCGGCTGCCAAAGCCGTTTCGGTCAGCTCGAGAAGTTGTTCAAAGCGCATTTGCCACGTTTCTGTAGAGGTTGGAAGTGTGGCGCTCAAGGCTTGCTCGAGGTTCTCGAGGGCGTTTGGCAATCGCCCAAAACGATTGTTTTTTGAACGCGGTAATTGCTGCATCTCTGCTCGAGCCAGTTGTAGGGCATCGGACACGCCAAGCAGGGTGGCTGCACCAAAACGGGCTTGGTGTTTGAAGCCAAGACACGCTGCCTTAAACGCCAGCAAATGCCCTGCCAAATTGCCACTGTCCACCGTGGAAACATAGCGCGGCTCGAGGGCTTCTAGGGTTTGGGTGTTGTACCAATTGAGCAGATGCCCACGATGGATTGGCAGTTGTTCGATTGCATCAAAAGCCTGTTCGCAGCGCTCGAGAAATTCGAGCCGACCAATCCAAGCAAAGTCATGAGCCGCCACCGTGGAGAGCAACGCCAAACCAATGTTGGTCGGTGAGGTGCGATGGGCAATCAACGGCTGAGGGATTTCTTGGAAATTATCGGGTGGCAAAAAATGATCCTCTGCGCCAACAAAACGCTCAAAGAAACGCCAAGTGCGCCGTGCCATCAACCGCAGGGTGATTTGTTGGTCTTGGCGCATCACCTCGAGATGCTGCCTAGGGCGGTACAAACTCGCCCAACGTGCCACCACCGGCGAGAAGCCCCAAAGCAGCCCAAACGGAAGTGCCAGAAAGAGCGAAGCGGGTTGTAACAAAAGCACCAAGCCAATTGCCAGGGCTGCCAAAACAGGCGCAGCCAGCATTTGACGGTAAAACCCCGTCAGCTCGAGGTTCGCGCCAGCTTGGGCTTGAGCTGCGGTGCGCCACTCGAGCAGGCGTTGCTTGGTCACAAACAAACGCCCAAGGGTGCGGGTAATCGCATCGAACATGGTAGCGGCTTGGTCAGCCAAAAAAGTCATGGTCAAGGCAAACTGCGCCAAGCCCAAACGTATCTGCTCGAGCAACGCCAAACCATAACTGCGCCACGAGATTTTTGCTCGAAACGACACGAGCGCGGTTAAAAACGGTAAGAGCATCGGCAGCAGCACCATCAGCGCCACAAAACCAGTCCAAAGCAGCGCCGCAGGCAACCATAACCACCCGAGCAGCAAGCATAAAACCACTGCCACAGGCGAGAGACTACGCCGCAAATTATCCAGCATTTTCCAACGCCCAATCAGAGAAATTGGCGCTCGAGTTGAAAAAATCCACGGCAATAATTGCCAATCACCACGCACCCAACGGTGCTGCCGCGCTGAGCGCACACCATAATGCGAAGGGTACTCCTCGACCAGTTCGACATCGCTGAGTAAACCCGCTCGAGCAAACAATCCTTCAAATAAATCATGGCTGAGCAACGTTTTTTCTGGAATGCGCTGATGCAGCGCCTGTTCAAAGGCATCGAGGTCATAGATACCCTTACCAGCGTAACTGCCTTCGTTGAATAAATCTTGGTAAACATCGGAAACCGCACTGGCATATGGATCCATCCCCGCGTGGCTCGAGAAGACCTGTTGAAAAATCGTGGCTTGGCGCTCGCTTGGCAAGGACAAGGTAATTCGAGGTTGCAGCACTGCATAGCCCTCAATCACACGGTTACTCGAGTCGAATCTTGGGCGGTTGAGCGGATGCGCCATCGCGCCAACCAAGCGCTGCGCCGCACCTCGAGGTAATTGCGTATCGGCATCGAGGGTGATGATAAAGCGCACATCTTGCGGTAACTCGAGCAGGGCGGCTTGGGTCATCACAAAACTGGTATCGGTTGCACCGCGCAGCAAGCGATTAAATTCATGCAGCTTGCCGCGTTTGCGCTCCCAACCCATAAAGGTTTGTTCGCTACTACTCTGCAAACGCTGCCGATGCAAAAAGAAAAACCGTGCTGTGCCATCAAGCACAGTGCCATAACGCAGATTAAGTTGCTGCACGGCGGCGGTTGCCACCTCCAAGAGTTTGGTATCCAGTGGCATCGAGGCTTTTTGGGCATCGGTGAAATCGCCCAAAATCGCAAACAACAATTCACCGCTCGAGTTCGCCAAGTACCGCACTTCCAAGCGCTCAAATTCCTCGAGAATTGCGGCTTCAGAAGTCAGCAACGTTGGAATCACCACCATCGTGCGTAAGGTATTGGGGATGCCATCTTTTAACTCGAGTTTAGCTAAGGTGCGCGGCATTAGGGTTTGGGTCACGTAATGATTGACCATCGCCACAGCAACATCCAAAGCTGGAATCGCCAGCAACACCAGCAACACCACCTGCTCGAGCCAACCGATTTGACGCAGCAACGCCAACTCGCCCAGCGCCAGCACCACCGCGCCAACAAACACCATACTGCCAAGGTAGCCCCAGACAGCCGCCGCTCGAAAACCACGCCAGAACCATTTGAACACACCAACTTGAAACGCCACGCGGCGCTCCAAAGCGGGTCGCCCATTGGAAATCAGGTAATAACCCACATCGGCAGCTCGAGCATCGGTAGCCTCCGTTTGCGCCGCTCGAGCCAATTCAACCGCGAACCCCGCAATTTCGACCTCGGAAAAATCCGAACCTCGAGCCAATTCTTCTATCGCATGACGATACCGATCTCGAGTCGCAAAATCCGAAGGCGCAAAACCAGCATCCTGCGCCAGAACCACATCCACCGCACTGACCGATTCAAAAAAAACCGCCCAATCCACCAATGAAATCAAACGCATACTGGTGATGATGTTACGCACCGTCACATTCGCCGAAGTTTGCAGCAAATACTCCTCGGCAACCGCTTGGTCAGAACTAGTGCCTTGGGCAATAAGGCGCGACTCGAGCAGACGCATGACTTGAAACGCCACTTCCTCGCGCTCACGCATTCGTTGCGTCAGTTGCACCACAAACGCCCGCGCTAAAACTTGGCGCTCCAAACGCTTTTTCATCGTCTCGAGCGGGATTTTCTCGCGCCCACCCAACCCGAGCAGGTCATCGGCAAAGGAATCGGCTTCTTCTCTGGCTAGACGGGCTTCCAAAACACGTTTGGAAATACGGCGCAAATTCTCAATCAAAACAATACGAAGCGTAATTGGCAACGCCCACAATTCACCAATCTCGAGGGCTTGTTTTTTTTGAAACGCCAACACAAAACGACTCAAAGCATCAGCTTCAAAATGGCTGTCGGTGTGCGCCACAAACGCCCATGCTAAACCAAAGACTCGAGGGAAGGACTTCAAATCACCATTGGCGAGCTTTGGCAAGCGGCGATAAAAACCAATCGGTAAATCCTTAATGATCTGACGCAATTGCTCATCCACCACGTAATAGTTATCCACCAACCACTCGGCAGCAGGCGTAATCGAACGCCCCGCCTTAATCGCCGCCACCATTGCCTTATAAGAAACCAGCAGCACAGCCGCGTTCTCGGACAGACGCTTAGAGATACCACGCCCTAAACGCGGATTTTGGCTGAGAACCAGTTCAACCGCCAATTCACTTGCCCGAAGCTCGAGTCGCTCGAGACTGAGCAGGGCATCACGAATTGGTTCATCCGAACCATCAGGTGAAGCAGCATCAAAAAAACGCGGAACAGCAATCATGACTGTAGTCTGAGCTTTGAAACTGTGTCCAAACTGAAGACAAACTGAAGATTGAGAAATCACTCGAGTCTCGAGAAAGGGGTTGTGTGCGAGTGACGGGCAGCCCTCTCTCAGCTTCTCGACCCAAAGGGGCGTACTCCCCCTCGCTGCGCTCGACCCCTCAAAGAGGGGTGCTGGTGTTTTGAACTTGGCTTCTCGAGTCACGCAACTGAAACGAAAAGACAGCCCGAATCCCTCTCCCTGCGCGAAGCGACCCAAGCCCGTCAGGTGCTGCTTTGGGGTCAAGAAGCGCGTCCCT
>JAAFJQ010000252.1 GCA_013298185.1 Deinococcales bacterium | reverse complement strand
TATGATTTTACCAAGTGGGAACGCTTTACCTTAGCTCGGGTCACGGTGTACAAAACAGGCAATTACTGGGGCGGTGGCGGTGGCATTTGGAATCGCAACAGTTACCCCAATTTCCTCGAGTGGGTCAGTGCCGACCATCAGGGCAGCGGTTGGTTCGCTGGGGCTGGCGATGATGGTTTAATTGCCCGTAGTTTGTTGGTCAGCACCAGCCTGAACATCGGTGTGCCTCGAGCCAGTAGCCAGCCTTTAGCCGCTTTAGCCAGTTATCACAGCACTTTTGACATGACCCAAAACGTGGTGGTTGGATTTCCATTTGTTGAAGGCACGGACAATAACCCAAGTGGTACGTTCATGACCGCCGATTATTACATCACACCCGTGGACAAAGGCTTAAAGCGTAACCCTGCTAATAAACTGGTCAATTCTCACCCTGGACGGCGAGTTCAGCCATTCACCAGTGAAAATTGGACTTTAGCTGGCGCTCTTTGGGACGCCAATGGCTATTGGGGCAATGCAGGTAATTATTGGGTCTATGACCAAGCCTTTTTCACCACTGGCACAAGCTGTACCCAAGTTGCACCCGTAGGTAAGAACGGCTCGAGTTGCGCTGGTCCTTACTATGGTATTGGCGATTATGTGACTGATTTTGACACTGACCGATATGGCTTTAAGCACCCAATTGAAGTCACTCGGGTTGACTCGAGCGATGCGACAATTGGCACATGGAGTGTTGGCGATGGCAACACCGCCCCGAAACTGGGTAACATGCGCCATTTTGCAGCTGTTAAAGACGGACGGTTTATCTTGCGTTTCCCGAAGCGCTCTGGTTCTGGTTATGAAATCCCAACTCGTTTTGAATCAACCCTAACCAATATGTTCGTTGCCACTGACACGGTGTTATTTGGCGTGCAGTTCGACGGTACAAAAAACCCTACAATCAACCTTAATAATGGAGCTGAAAGTCGCAACATCACCACAGTAGGCGTTAATCTGGCAGCAGTCGCAGCAGACTCGAGTGGCAAAACCTATTATTTCGACCGCTCGAACAACATCATTTGGCTAAAACTAGTCGGAGGATTCCAAATCAACTCGGGTTGGAATCAAAATCCCAATTCTGACGATCAACTCTACAAACCTATCCGCCTCGAGGTCAAATAATCAAAGCAAAACTCGAGCCAACAGCGCAGGGTCGTAATTCCCACCAGAGACAATACAAACCGTCTTGCCTGTTGGCTTAAAAACCTGACTACGAATGGCGGCGGTGGTCAGTGCGCCCGTGGGTTCAACCGCCAGTTTAGTCTCGAGGAACAAATGCCGCATCGCCTCGAGAACCGCTTCTTCAGAGACGGTGATGATGTCATCTACCGATTTAGAAATAATTTCAAAGTTCAGCACCCCAATACCTTGGGTTCGCACACCATCGCAGATGGTTCGGGTGACCAAACTGGCATCCCATGAACGGCGTTCCTTGGCATAAAACGAGTCCCTAGCGTCGGCGGCAAATTCTGGTTCAACCCCAATCACCTTGGTTTTTGGCGACAGGGCTTTGATGCTCGTGGCAATTCCAGCCAGCAAACCGCCACCACCAACGCAAACCAGCACAGTTTCCACATCTGTTAAGTCCGAAAGAATCTCGAGTCCAATCGTGCCTTGACCAGCAATCATACGGGCATCATCGAATGGGGCAATGTACTCCAAGCCCCTCGAGTCGCGGATGTCCATTGCCACCCGCATTCGTTCATCGGAAGGATTGGGGCAACGCACAATTTCTGCGCCCCAAGCCGCTGTTCGTTCGACTTTAATACTCGGGGCGTTTTCGGGAATCACAATCGTGGCTGGAATACCGTGCATAAAAGCAGCCGCAGCCACACCTTGAGCGTGGTTGCCACTCGAATCGGCAACCACGCCTTTGGCTCTGGTTTCAGGACTGAGGCTCGAGATGGCGTTGTACGCCCCACGAAACTTAAAACTACCAGTGACTTGCAGATTCTCTGGCTTAAGAAAAATCCCATCCTCGAGCGGTAGCAGTGGCGTGTGCCGTGCAATGCCCGCAATCCGCCTTGCTGCCATTTGAACATCTTCTAAACTGACCATACAAACAGTCTAACTCGAGCAGCCCAAAAACTTTAATCTTTAACCTTTCCTCTTTCCTCTTAGTAATCCACCAAACCACTGCCTCGCAAGGATTTCAAAACTTCTCGAATCGTTCCTCTTGAAAGCCTTAACTCGAGGCGGATTTGTTCAGCGCTACGCCGACCATCAAGTAAATCATGTACGGTTTTATGCACCCCAGTCAGGGCGGTCGTCATGCCCCCACGCCCAAGTCCAGAGCGGCGTTCAATTCTGGTTGGTACGATCACTCCCAAAAGCGCTCGCATTTCCATGCTGTCATCGGTGATTTTTGGGGCTGGAACAAATTCTATTTCCATCACCGCTTGGGCATGAAGCTCGAGCAGGGCAGCATCTATGGAAACTCCTTTGAAGGCTTGGCGCAGTTCACTGACAGTTGAACCAAAGCGGGCTTTTTTGAGGATTTCAAGTTCAGCCGCTCCTAAGCCTTCGTAAGCACTGACATTATGCCGCACTCGAACTCTGGCTTCTGGGCGAAGGGTTTTTTCGCGCATCATCTCGTCCTCGAGCCGCGCCGCTTCGAGCAGTGTGCCAAGAATAGAACCAGTCATGTTCGGAGCAACATTGATAAAACCCTCAAATAAACTGGTGTGAGCGTAACGCCAACGCAACATCGAACGCACCGCTTCTGTCCCCTCGAGTAAACTATTTTCGGTTTCGCATAAGGCACGAATCATTTTGCCTTGCTGCACATAAAATACGGCGCGTTTTTCATCTGGGCTTTCGCACTCGAGAATACCATTGTGTTGGCTGGTGGACAGGTACTCGAGGAAGGCTGGTAACATTCCCTGCCTGAGCCGAGCGCTGAGCATGGGTGCATCGGTCAGGTTGGGTTTGGGCAGGCTCATGAGGTCAGTCTATACGCAAACTCAAAACCTGATTGTGAAAAACGATAAAATGTAAGCAAAAACATTTGCAACGGTTTTTACTGGGCGCTCAGAACCTCATCGTATTTGCGTTTCAAAGCTCGAGCGCTGGCAGGTGGCACAAACTTAGAAATATCACCGTTATAAGAAGCAATTTCTTTGACCATGGTGCTGCTTAAAAAACTGTAACGGGTGGCTGCCATGATAAAGACGGTTTCCAAGTTCTTGTTGAGTTGCCGATTCAAATGCGCCACTTGCAGCTCTAACTCGTAATCAGAAACCGCTCTTAAACCACGCACAATCACTGGGATTTCTTTTTCTTTGGCATAATCGGCAAGCAGCCCTTGGAAGCTGTCCACCGAAACATTTTTCATATGAGCCGTGACTTCGCGGATGATTTGTAGGCGTTCTTCGATTTCAAAGAGGTTACGCCCACGTTTTTCGCGGTTTTGCAACACGGCAATGGTGACGGAATCAAAGATTTTAGAAGCTCGAGCCAAGATGTCCAAGTGACCATTGGTCATTGGGTCAAAGCTCCCGGGGTAAATGGCACTCGGCACAACATCATTATAACAAAATCGGCTATTTGGCATACTGACAAACCCGCAGCAATTGGTTACAATGCAAAAGTCCTCGAGAATCGGCTCGAGCGACCTCGAGGTTTCTCGAGAGTCTGGGCGCGTACTTGGTTTCGACAGGGATCGCTGAAGGTGTGGTTGCGAGCCGCAGATGGTGGTTGGCTGCGAAAAAATCCACCAAGCCTTTAAATGGCAACAATGTTTTGAAGATGGGCAATGCCCCTCTCGCACTCGCTGCTTAAGTCAGCGAAAGCCGCTTAGAGACCCGGCAGTTGGTGTCTAACCCGCTTAAAAAAGACTGCTAGTTTTGGTCATATCTCATCGCCAAATACGAAATAAATGAGGGTGCTGTTCGAGAAACCTGCCTTTGGGTCAGTTCGAGCAAAAGATTAAAATAAAGGCTACGCTCGTAGATGCCCATTGGAAGGGTTTTTGGACGAGGGTTCGACCCCCTCCGCGTCCACCAAAGAAGAAGCTCGAGGTTTTTCCCTCGAGCTTTTTTTGATTATTTGATGTTGCTGATGTCTACTTCGGCAGTTCTCGAGTCGTGCCAGTTGAACCTGAGTTTCTTGGGTTGAACCCCTTTTTCCACTTCGATCAATGCCCTGAGTTGCAACTCTTGATTGGGTTGAAGTTCTACGTTGAGCGCTACATCCCGAGAAGCCAGATACACCCAGTCTGAGAACCTGCTCGAGATGTTGTCTTGGTCTAGGAACGCCAAGCCTCCCAGTCCATAAATACCAATCGGGGCTTTGGTGATGTTCTTCACGGTGTAATACAACACCAGCCAACGTCCACCTTCGGGTGGATTTGTGCCATCAAACCACGGAGCGGTGCTGTACTCAACCCGATCCATCTTAAAACTGGTTTTGCCCGGGTAGTACACACCAAACTGAGCTGGGAAAAATGTCAATGCACTCGAGCCATCAGGTACATTTGGGTCAGCAAAAGGTGCGGGAATTGGAGCAATCTGACCGCGCAAATCAAAACGCCAGACGGCATTGTTGCAATCATCCACAATCAGTTTGGGTAGGCTGACACCACTGTCTAAAATCATTCGGGTGTAAATACTGACTTTTTGAGCGGGGCGCAAATTATAACCAACATACTGCATCGAGCTTTGTTCGTACCAGTACCCATCGCCTTGAACGTTTTGATTTCTGGAATCCACACCTGAAAAACGAACATTATTCCCATTTAAAAAAATTTCTCGAGACTGCGGATTTTGAATCGTGGCATAAATAACAAGAGATTTTGAACTCGAGGCGAGGAAATCGTTTTTGATACCACCATCGTACAGATAATTGCCAACGCTGTACTCGAGTTTGGTGATTTGGAAATTGATGGCGCTGTCTGTGCCTTTACAGATGGTATACGTCTGTCCAAGCGTCCCCTCGCCACCGCTTTGTTGGGCAGTGCCTTGGATGCTGGGCGCGGTGCTGGGTGCGGCTGGGGTTGGATTGGTAACGGTGACGGTACTGCCCGAAACAACAGCGCTTAAACCCAAGCCTTTTGCCACATCCACGGCTGGTGCGTAAGCAATATCTTTTTGAAAGATAACCGCGACCTTAGCGGTTTTGCCATTGCGAACAAAGTTAGCGGTTTTACTTTTGCTGTCTATGCTGACACTCGAGCCAAGCGCATCGGCATATGGCTTACTCGAGAG
>JAAFJQ010000251.1 GCA_013298185.1 Deinococcales bacterium | reverse complement strand
TGCCTTGTGGCGTGAAATTCGCACGGGACTAAACCTTGCCTCGGCTCGAGCCAAAGCCCTTGGTGGTGTCGTCTCGAGCATTGGCGTAGATTCTTGGGCAGTGGATTATGCGCTGCTGGATGAATTTGATACGCTGATTGATGGGGTGCATTGCTACCGAGACTCGAGAACCGATGGGGTGATGGATGCTTTGCCAATCTCGAGAGAAGAAATTTTTGCAATCACAGGTTTGCAATTCTTGCCGTTTAACACGTTGTACCAATTGCTTGCCACGCCTAAAACGCATCTCGAGCGAGCCAGAACCTTGTTGCTTGTGCCTGACCTTCTGCATTTTTGGCTCACGGGCAAAAAAGTGTGTGAGCGTACCAATGCCAGCACCACGCAGTTCTACGATGCCACCACGGGAAATTGGGCGTTTGGGTTACTCGAGCAACTAGGGCTGCCGCATCATTTCCTGCCTGTAATTGTGGAGGCTGGAACGAACCTTGGAAAACTCGAGCCGCGCCTTGCTCATGAATTTGGTCTCGAGCAAGCGGAGGTAATCGCTGTTGGCACGCATGACACCGCCAGTGCCGTGGCTGCCATTCCACTCTCCGAACAGAGTGCTTATATCTCGAGTGGCACATGGAGTCTGGTTGGTCTCGAGACACCAAAAGCCATTTTGTCTAACGCTGCACTCGAGGCGAACATCACCAATGAAGCTGGTGTGTACAACACCAATCGTTTGCTGAAAAATGTCATGGGACTATGGATTCTCCAAGAATGCCGTCGGGCGTGGGGCGACCCTGATTGGGTAATGCTTTATGCCGAAGCCGAAGCCGCCAAAGTGACCATGCAAATTGATGTAGATGATCCCGTTTTGCTCGCTCCTGGTCTGGATATGCCAACTCGAGTGGCTGCTTTGATGGGTCAAGACGCTTTCTCGAGGGGTGAGCTTGTGCGCTGTATTCTCGAGAGTTTAGCCGCCAAATACAACGTGGTTTTGCAGCGTCTCGAGCAAGTGGCAGGGGTGCAAGTCAAAACCCTGCACATTGTCGGGGGTGGTTCGCAAATTGCGCTGCTCAATCAACTGACCGCCAATGCCACAGGCAAAACAGTGATTGCTGGCATGACCGATGCTACGCTAAGTGGTAATCTAATGCTCCAACTCGAGGCAAGCAAATCCATTCCCCAAGGCACAGGGAGGTCACTCATGCAAAAAACCCATTCGTTCAGTGTTTTTGAACCCCAAGGTACAATATGAAAATATCGTTGTTTGTGACTTGTTTGAATGACACATTGTACCCACAAACGGGCATTGCCACCGTTACTTTGCTTGAGCGTTTGGGCTGCGAGATTTCTTTTCCTTTTGAGCAAACTTGCTGTGGGCAGATGCACCTGAATTCTGGGTATCAAACTGAAACTTTAGAACTGGTGCGGCGTTTTCTGGATGTCTTTGAAAAAGAGGATGCCGAGTACATCGTTTCACCATCTGGTTCGTGTGTGGCAATGATTCGGGAATACTTCCCCAAAGTCTGTGAATGGGCGCACGATACTGCTCTCGAGACTCGAGCTAAGGTTATTGCCTCAAAGACACTTGAATTATCCGAGTTCATTGTGAACATCCTGAAACTCGAGGATGTCGGTGCGTACTATCCACACCGAGTCACGTACCACAGTTCTTGTCATGGGCTGCGAACCCTTGGGCTTGGCGATGCGCCGTATAAGCTCCTCAAAAACGTGCGTGGTCTCGAGTTGATGCCGCTCGAGAACTCAGAATCCTGTTGTGGTTTTGGTGGTACGTTCGCCATTAAGAATCCTGAAACCAGCACCGCCATGCTCTCCGACAAAATGCGTTGCATCCTCAACACCAAAGCCAATACCTGTACTGGCGGCGATAATTCGTGTCTGATGCACATTGGTGGTGGACTCTCGAGGATGAATACGGGTGTGCGAACCGTGCATCTGGCAGAGATTCTTGCCCAAACTGAAGGTCGTGCTTAGATGCCTTTTTTGAACCCCACAACGTATCAAAAAGCTGCGAAAACAGCCCTCGAGAATCCGCAACTCAGGCGTAATCTTGGTAAGGCGACAACGGCAATCCGTGAGAAACGCCTTCGGGTGGTGGCTGAACTTCCTGATTGGCAGCAATTGCGAGATGCTGGGGCTGCCATCAAAACCAATGCCATGCAGCGCCTCCCAGAATTACTGCTGCAACTCGAGGAAAGCGTCCAGAAAGCGGGCGGGAAAGTGCATTGGGCATCGGACGCAGTGGAAGCCAACCAAATTGTCTCGAGTATCGTTAAGTCCCATAACGCCAAAGAAGTCATCAAAATCAAATCCATCACCACCGATGAAATTGGTCTTAACGATGCGCTGCTCGAGTCTGGTGTTGTGGCAATTGAAACTGATCTTGCCGAGTTGATTGTGCAACTGGCTCATGACCATCCAAGCCATATTCTTGTGCCAGCCATCCATAAAAACCGTTCAGAAATTCGGGAACTGTTCTTAAAATCCTTCAACATCAAACCCGAAGACCTGACCGATGAACCTCGAGCCTTAGCTGAAGTGGCGCGGCGTTACTTGCGCCAGAAATTCTTGACTGTTCCCGTAGCAATTTCAGGCGCGAATTTTGCGATTGCCGAAACTGGCACTGTTAGCGTGGTTGAATCCGAAGGCAATGGACGGATGTGCCTCACGCTTCCCAAAGTCTTAATTAGCATCATGGGCATTGAAAAAGTGCTGCCCGAACTGCGTGATCTCGAGGTGATGTTGCAGCTCCTACCTAGGTCATCCACCGCCGAACGAATGAATCCATACACCAGCCTTTGGACTGGTGTTCACGCAGACGATGGACCCCAAGAGTTTCATTTGGTGCTGCTCGATAACGGACGAACCAAAGTTCTGGGGGATGAAGTCGGACGGCAAGCACTGCACTGCATTCGCTGCTCGGCATGTTTGAATGTCTGCCCGGTGTATGAACGGGCTGGTGGTCATGCGTATGGCAGTGTTTACCCCGGTCCGATTGGTGCAATTCTCACACCACAATTGATTGGACTCGAGACTGCCCATGCTCAGAGTTTGCCGTTTGCCTCGAGTTTGTGCGGCGCTTGTTACGAAGTCTGCCCAGTCAAAATCAACATCCCAGAAATTCTGGTTTACCTGCGCGGAGAAGTGGTCAAAGAAAAAACAGGGTTTTTTAATCTCGAGGGAGCAGCCTTAAAAAGCATGGCATGGGTTTTTATGGATGCTAAACGCTATGAACTAGCGCAACAAGCGGCTCGAGTTGGGCAGATTCCTTTTGCCAAAAACAATAAAATCTCGAGTTTGGCAGGCTTTATGACGGGTTGGACGAACTCGAGGGATTTACCAAGTGTTCCCAAACAATCTTTCAGAGATTGGTGGCGCGAAAACAAAGGCAAATCATGAGCCGTGAAACCATGCTCAGTGTTATCCGAAACGCCATTGGCGCACCTCGAGAAACCATGCCAATTCCTCGAGCATACCGACTCGAGACAGGCGAACCAAACTTATTGCATTTACTCGAGGAACGAGTTTCAGATTACCGCGCTCGAGTTCAGGTCACCGAAGATGTTCAAAGTGCAATTCAAGAAATTCTTGAACGTCTGCAAATCAGCAAAATTGCTGTGCCTCAAGACCTACCAGAAACTTGGCTACCGAACAAAGTAGAGAAAATCATAGATCACCCAAACCTCGCGCCGAGCCAACTCGAGCAGGTTCAAGCGGTGGTCACTGGTTCGGCTTTAGCAATTGC
Source organism: Deinococcales bacterium (assembly GCA_013298185.1). Lineage (GTDB taxonomy): Bacteria > Deinococcota > Deinococci > Deinococcales > JAAFIG01 > JAAFIG01. The sequence continues at coordinate 1,522 of JAAFJQ010000251.1, read as the reverse complement.
CGAAACCGGAACAATTGTGCTTGACCACGGCGCTCACCAAGGCAGACGGGTTTTGACACTGATTCCGGACATTCACATTTGCATTGTGGATGAAAAAAACATTGTGGATAACTTGCCAAGTGCCATCTCGAGACTTGGCTCGAGTGTTCGGTCTGGAAAACCCTTGACGTTTATTTCGGGACCGAGTGCCACTTCGGATATTGAACTCAACCGAGTTGAGGGGGTTCATGGTCCAAGGACACTCGAGGTTGTGCTGGTGAAATCGGTGTAAAGCTTCAGCAGCAGTTTGACCGATTTCTGGTAAAACGAGAGCGATTAGCTTAACTCGGTATCAGGTTGTTTATTGACAAATCAGGGTATTGATGCCACACCCTATCGCCCACTCGAGGATGTCAGGGTTTTGAGCTTGCTTGCTAAGTCTTTGCTCAGGTTTTTACTCGAGTACCGCCAAGCCCAGTTTGTCCCACCAAGGCTACCGGGTAGGTTCATGCGTTTTTCAGTGTCCAACTCGAGCAGGTCTTGGAGCGGCGCGAGTGCCATGACTGCTTTGGATTTCCAAGCAGCTTTGATGAAATCCCAGACGATGTCTTTGCCTGTCACCCCAAAATAGGCTTTGACTTTGGCTTTGATCGTGTCGGGTTCGGCTTTCCACCAACCCAAGGTCGTGTCGTTGTCGTGCGTGCCTGTGTAAACCACGCAATTTTCGCTGTACATGTGCGGTAAAAATGGATCGTTGTGGTCGTTGTAAAACGCAAATTGCAGTATTTTCATACCGGGCAAGTTAAAACCATCACGCAGGGCTTCGACTTCTTTGGTAATCACCCCTAAATCCTCGGCGATGATGGCTAAATCGCCAAATTTTGCTCTGACCGCTTCAAATAAGGCAACGCCGGGGGCTTTAACCCAACGTCCATCAATCGCGGTTTCGGCTTTTCCAGGAACTTCCCAGTAGGCTTCAAAACCCCGAAAGTGATCCACCCGTACAATATCCACAGCTTTGAAAGTTTCTTCAAAGCGCTGTAACCACCATGCAAAACCATCTTTTGCCATGACATCAAAACGATAATGCGGATTGCCCCAGAGTTGACCTGTGGCACTGAAATAATCTGGTGGCACACCCGCCACGACACTCGGGCTGCCGTCTGGCTCGAGGGCAAAGAGGTGCTGGTTTGCCCAGACATCCGAGGAATCATGTGCTACAAAAATGGGAATATCGCCAATAATTTTAATGCCTTTGGCATGAGCTGCACGTTGCACCATGCCCCACTGACTAAAGAACCAATACTGCGCCAAAGCGTACAGCGTCACATCCTCGGCATACTCAGTCCGAGCCGTCTCGAGGGCAGCTGGGTCGCGGCGTACCAGTTCGGGTTTCCAGGTGTTCCAAGGGTTGCCGCCATGCGCGTTTTTGCACGCCATGAACAGCGCGTAATCCTCGAGCCACGAGGCATTGGCGGTTCGCCAATTGCTAAAGACCTCTTGTTGGCTTTGGCTGGCTTTTTCTTGCCAGTTCTGCGCGGCT
>JAAFJQ010000250.1 GCA_013298185.1 Deinococcales bacterium | reverse complement strand
TTCTTTGATGCCTTTGGCAACCGCTATCCGAAACGACTCTTGGCGCAACGCCGCACCATCCACGGCATTGGTATGAAATGCCACTTCGATAATGGCGCTGGGCATCAGGGCAAAACCATTTTCGCCGTACTGATTAGAAGCCGTGAAACTCGCATCTGCCCAAGCTAAATCTGGACGCTCGAGACGAATGGATTTGGGAATAGCTCGAGCAAGTTCCCCAGCAAGACACGCATTTTGCTGCCCTAAGTTGGGTTTGGCAGCTCGCAAGAAAGAGCGGTTGGCATAGAAAATTTGCGTCCCTCGAGCCAAGGGATTGCCTGCATTGCTGTGAATACTGAGCAGCAAATCAGCTTTTTGTTGGTTGGCATACAGCGCTCGAGCGCGGATGTCCTGAGCCAATCGGCAATCGCCGCGCAAAGAAAAACCCCGTGAATTCCAAATGCCTTGGTTCACCCCTAGTCGCTCGAGGTGATGACGTGAAGCCTCCCGCCAAATCGGTAAGCCACTCTTGCCAAGCTCGTCGTTCTCGAGTTCACGGGTGGAAAGCACAATTGCACCTGCCTCCTCGAGAACTTTTTTTAAGCTGCGAGCCAAGCGAATGTTCGAGTCGTCCTCGAGAACAAAAACACTGACACCGTTAGGCTGTGGGCGCTGAAAACCCCAAACATCAGCATCGGTTAAGGTCATCCCATGCCCGGGATTGAGCATGATTCGAGTTCCTTTGAGGCTTGTGGGTATTGGACGCAGCGTGGCAAAACTTGGAGTTGGTGCGCCCTCGCAGCCTGTCTCGAGCGCAGGTTCAAACATCCTTCTCGAGATGAAAGTCCAAGCCAGCAAGCCAAGCATCAAGAAGAGCAACAGAATCCAACCGGGTTTGACTCGAGTTCGCATATCCTTCGTGATTCTGACTTGTCATACATGAGAAATTGTGTAGGCTGGTGTTTATGGGCAAACCAAGTAAACGCAAATACCTGCAAGCCTTCCTCGAGCGCACGATGCAGATTCAGGCAAACAGCAACCAACCGGAAACCCTCGAGCCATTGCGCCTTTGGGTCGAATCTCGGCTGGCAGCACAACCCAAGAAGCCACAACCTGAAAAGTCAATTCAACTCGACATGGATTTAAAAGAACTAAGTGCTAGGCAACTCAGAAATGAAGTGCTGCGCTTACGAACTGCCCTCCGCGAACATCTCAAATCAGCCAAATCCTCGCTCGAGTACCCAGAGCTGTATAAGTTGCTACCCGAAAACCAGTAGACTAAAACGCATGACTTGGGTCAAACACAAAAAAATTGGTATTGCCGAAGTTTATTCACTGACCGATGGTATGTTTCGCTTGGATGGCGGCGCGATGTTTGGCACTGTGCCACGGGTGCTATGGGAGAAAAAAACCATCCCAGATACCCAAAATAGAATTCCCTTACGCATCAATCCACTGCTGATTCAACTGCATGGCAAAAACATCTTGGTTGAAACAGGCATGGACGACAAAAGCGGTGAGAAATTTGAAACCATGTTCGCCGTAAAACGCGACCAAAGCATCTTCTCGAGCCTCGCCGAAATTGGGCTGCACCCCGACGATATAGATTTGGTGATCAACACCCATTTGCATTTTGACCACGCTGGACGCAACACCAATTCGCTGCTCGAGCCAACCTTTAAGAATGCGCGTTACCTTGTCTCCACCCAAGAACTGCACGATGCCACCCACACCCATGAACGCAACCGCGCCAGTTACAACGCGCATAACATCGAGCCGATTCTCGAGCAGCACTTGTTTGACACTTTTGACGGCGAAAGCGAAATTTACCCTGAGCTAAGTGTCTTCCCCATCCCCGGGCATAACCTCGGGCAGAGCGCGGTGCGCCTCGAGTCAAACGGGCAAGTGCTGATTTACACCGCCGATTTACTACCAACCAGCGCTCATGTGGCATACCCGTACATCATGGGGTATGACCTGTACCCAGTGACCACACTCGAGATTCGCAAGCACTTTTTTCCGCAGTGGCACGATGAAGCTGCCCTGATTTGTCCACCGCATGACCCGAATTGGTCTTGGGGGCGGCTCGAGGGGAACGGCAAGGGCGGGTTTGAGTTTGTAGGGCTTTAGAGCTATGAGTCTTCTTTGGGCTATCCCTCGAGTTTGAGGCTATAAATTCTAAAAAAATTCGTTCAAGACGGATTTTTTAAGCATTGTTAAAAGAGCTTGGTGCTTTCTCGAGCCAGCCCCAATTAGGCTGACTTGACAAAGTATTCTGGTTTACAGTATCTTAACTAACACCTGTTACTAATCCGTGTTACTTTCCTCTCGTGGTCAAAAGGAGTGGTTTTTTGTGCAAAGCAAAACCAATACCTCGAGCAAGCCTCGTGCTTGGTGGGCAGCGTTTTTGAACCGTGAAGCGCTGACCGCTTATGCGTTTGTTCTTCCGGCGATGTTTGGCTTTGCGGTTTTTTATTTGCTGCCCACTTTGCGTGGTATGCAAATCAGTACCACCGATTGGAATCTGCTCAGCGACCCAAGCAACATTGGACTCGAGAATTACCAAAGCATGATCAATGACCCTGTGTTTTGGAATGCCCTCAAGGTGTCGGGGTTGTATGTGCTTTGGAATATTCCATTGCAAACCGTGATTGGTTTGTTCTTGGCTGTTGCCATGGATCGTTTGACCCGTTCGATGCTGGTGCGAGCAGCCCTGATTGTGCCTTATTTGATTTCCAATGTGATTGCTGCCATGGTTTGGATTTGGTTACTCGACCCATTTTTGGGAATTGTCAACTCGCTGCTTGGTGGTTTTGGTATTGACCGCGTGGCTTTTTTTGGTACACCTGAGCTTGCACTGCCTTCGGTAGCTGGTATCAACATTTGGCGGCACATGGGGCTGACGGCACTGCTTTTTTATGCTGGTTTGCAAGGCATTCCTCGCACGGTTTACGAAGCTGCAATGATTGACGGCTCGGATGAATGGACGACTTTTTGGAGAATTACCCTGCCACTGCTTCGCCCAGTCACGGTTTTTGTTTTGGTGACAAGCGTTGTTGGGTCATTCCAAATTTTTGACACAATTGCTGTGACCACTGATGGCGGACCGATAGATGCGACTCGGTCATTGGTTTTTTATATTTACGACAATGCTTTTAAGTTCTTCAAGATGGGTTATGCCACCGCCATGTCAATTACCTTGTTTGCCATTCTGATTTTCTTTTCGATTCTGCAATTGCGTTTATTTCGCGCTGACCAATCGGATCTTGCTTAGGAGCATCATGGAAAACCGTGTCTCGAGCCGCGTGGTGCAACGCTTTAGCCTTAGCCGAGGAATTGCTTGGGTTTTACTGCTGCTGTTTATTTTTGTTTCGGTCTTCCCGATTTACTTTGTCTTCAAAACCGCGTTGACCAGTCATAAGGTACTTGGGCAAACGGCTGCTAACTTCTTCCCGTCAGACAGCACGCTCTTTAACTTTTCTCGAGTCTTGGGTTTGGTCAGCCCCGAAACGGCTCAAGCGGCTGGGGTCAGCCCTGAAACAATTAACTTTATTGGTTCACTGCAAATCACGGTTTGGTATGTGCTGGTCACTGTTACTGCCCAAGTGATTTTTAGTGCTTTGGCTGCTTACGCTTTTGCTCGGTTGCGCTTTCCGGGCAGGGATTTCTTGTTCTTTTTGGTGCTTAGCGCGATGATGATTCCAAGCATTGTTTTGTTTATCCCAAATTTTATCCTGATGAAAAATCTGGGTTGGTTGTCCACCTTTCAGGGTATGGTTGCGCCTTCTTTACTGATTAGTCCATTTGGTGTTTTTTTCTTACGTCAGTTTTTCCTCAGTATTCCACTTGAACTCGAGGAAGCCGCCAAATTGGATGGGGCAACACCTGTGTTTATCTTTTGGCGAATTGTCTTGCCGTTATCGCAAGGACCGCTTGCCACCTTGGGAATTCTAACCACGATTGGCATGTGGAATGATTTTTTCTGGCCCTTTATTGTCAATTCAGGTTCAAACGAAAACCTGCGGGTGCTGACCGTGGCACTGCAACAATTTCGTGCCAATCAACCTTCTGGTCCGCCCGATTGGACTGGTCTGATGGCAGGTACTTTTTTAAGCATTGTTCCCGTTTTTGTTTTATTGGTGTTCATGGGTCGTCGGGTCGTCGAGTCTTTACAATTTAGCGGCTCTAAGTAAATAAATCAAAGCACAAGGAGGTCTGTCTCGAGATGTCGGGTATGGCGCGGTTCGGCTATTGGTTACTTTCTTTGGAGGATTGAATTATGAAAAAACGTTTTATGGTACTTGGCACAGCCGTAGCAGCCCTGACGGTGGCATTGATTCCTGGTCGGGCGCAAGGCGCAGTCACAATTGATTACTGGTTGTGGGACAGCAATCAAGAGCCAGCTTATAAAGCCTGTGCAGCCAACTTTGAGAAACTCAACCCAAGCATCAAAGTCAAAGTCATTCAAAAAGGTTGGGATGATTACTGGACAGGCATCACCACCGGCATGGTGGCAGGTAACGCCCCTGATATTTTCACCAATCACTTGGCAAAATACCCAGAATATGCGCTAAACAAGCAAATTGTTGACATTGCCCCGTGGATTGCCGAAGACAAAGTCGCCACCAACATTTACACAGGTGATTTGTTTAAGCTCTGGGGTCGCAGTGGTCGGCAGTACGGTCTGCCCAAGGATTGGGACACGATTGCGATTGTTTACAACAAACAAATGCTGAAAGACGCTGGTATCTCTGAAGCCAGCTTAAACAGCCTGACTTGGAATCCACGCTCAGGTGGCACGTTTGAAAGCACCGTCAGGCGCTTAACCATAGATGCCAACGGCAAACGCGGCAACGAAGCTGGCTTTGATGCCAAATCAAAAATGCAGCAATTTGGTTGGGCAAGCCTGCCCGGTGACAGCTCAGGTGGCGCGTATGGTCAGACAGAATGGAGTCACTTTGCTGTTTCCAACGGCTTTAAGTTCAACGATGGTCCTTGGACAACCAAGTATTACTACGACGATCCAAAACTAGCTGAATCCATCCAATGGCAAGCCGACATCAGCCTCAAAAAAGGTTTTTCACCACTATACAAAGACATCAAAGCTGGTGGGGCGAGCAACTTATTCACGGCTGGCAAAATCGCCATGATTATGGACGGCTCGTGGATGATTGGTTCGTACAAAGCCAATTCCAAATTTGACATTGGCTTTGCCCAATTGCCCATCGGTCCAAAGGGACGCAAGTCCATGTTCAACGGGCTTGCCGATTCGATTTGGGTGGGCAGCAAAAAGCAAAAAGAAGCCTGGCAATGGCTGAAATACATGGGAACGGCTGCCTGCCAAGATGTGGTTGGTGGTTACGGTGTGGTCATGCCCGCCATTCCAA
>JAAFJQ010000024.1 GCA_013298185.1 Deinococcales bacterium | reverse complement strand
AGATCTCCTTGGAGCATCTTCAAAATCGTCCTTCCTTGCAAAGCGAACTCGGGGTTCAGGCAGCCGTTCGGACTCGGTTGAAGCGAAGTTCAGCACAACAGTCTTGCTGACGGACGACCTCGAAGGTCTAGGTGCGCTTGGACTTGTTGTACTGACTCCTATTATTAACTTACAAGGTGCGTCTTATGGTCAAGAAACCCCCGTGTCTGTCCTGCCAGGTCACGAAAATGATAACCAAACCCACGTTCTCTCGAGCCATTTTGTTCGTCAATATGACCCACCTTTTGAATTCTCGACCAAATCAATTGAATACGTCTTTGAAAGATAGATTGCATACTTGTGTGCAAACGGTAGCTCAAAGAGGGGGACTGAAAAACCAAGACCTTGCTTTTAACCTTAGAACCCCTCTTTGAGGGGTCGAGCGAAGCGAGGGGGAGTACCTGACTCATTGCGTTTTTTCTCCAACCGCCCTCGAGAAAACCACAGCCCAACCCCGAAAACAGCAATCAACCCAAGCCACCAAGGGAAAACTCGAGGCAGCGCAGATTCAGCAACTTCATAGTTCACTTCAAATGTCTGTTGGGTCTGGTCACGTTGTTGAGAAGCAATTTTCACCTCACTGGACTGCACAAACACATTGGCAAGATAGCCACTCTTGACTGGAGCATAGTTGTTCTTGAACACAAACTGATTCTGACTCGAGGATTTGATTGTGCCAACAAAAACCAATTGTATTTGCCCACCACCCAATTTGATTTGGGTCATCTCTGGGATTTGCTCAGACTCGAGGCGCAACGGCACAGGTTGGTTGTTGACGGTCAGTTGCATCTTCTCGAGAACAGTCTTCGCAAGGGCTTGTATGCTAATGTTTTGGTCTTGACCCACCTCGAGTTTGCCCAAGAAATCCTTCGCCACCAATTCGCCAGCGGTTAGGTCAAGTTCGATGCTGACTTGCTCGGGACTGAGCGTGATGTACGCCGCTTGCACCAGCATATCAGCGGAGTGAGCCACTGCCACCGACAGCAGCCACCCCAGCAGAACCAGCGCACGAATCAGTTTCATTTGTAGAGTTTCACACCGTAATCGTTGGTGGGGTCACGGTACATCGAGTGGGTGTGGTTGCTGGCGCTTCCTCCCATTGATTGTGGTGAAAACTCGAGAACCAAGGTTGGTGCAGTGACACGGAAATACGCACCAGCTCCGTCATTCACGCCGCCACTCCAAGCAAAATAGGTATTGGCGATGTTGGCTTTGATTTCCTTCATTTTCACGGCAGCATCTTCGTCATTGAGCATTCCGACTCGAGTCTCGATCAGGTTCAACAGCAATTCTTGTTGGGTGGCGCTTAAACTCGAGCCTTTGATGCCTTCGGGTTGTAAAGTCTTGCCGTCTTGCCCAGGTCCAAGCACCAAATCAATGAATTTTGATCCAATGATGGCTTGTTTTTGCTGCGCGGCACTGAGACTGCTCATCAGTTTGTTGGCAGCGTTGGATTCACCAATGATTGGCTGCACTGTTTTGCCGTTTAAGGTGTAGGTGGTTGGTTGTCCACCGGTCAGGCTTGGGGTCAGGACAATATCTGCGCCTGCAACTGTGGCGTTCAGTGCCATGTGATGCCCGCCAAATTGCAAAATCCACGGGCTGGTGTTGGATGGTGTGCCAAGAAAAGAAACGTAATATTCGGCTTTGCCAAAAATCAGCCTGCCACCGCCATCGGTGGATTTCAGGACTTCATCGCCGTCTATGACTTGGGTGATTTGCTGATAACCATTCTTTGAAAAAACTGCTTGCAATAAGGCAAACAGAGCGGTTTGTTGAGCGCTGCTCATGTCGCCGAGTTTGATGCCATTGCGCTGAAAGATACCTATGGGCAGATTCGACCATTTGGTCTTTTGGGCAGCATCCGACCATTCAAACAGCACTTTGCTTTTTTGGGTGCTGCTTAGGGTTTGTAAAAACGCATTGGCTGCTGCGACCACTTTTTGGGTGGTGGCATCGGCGGGCGCTTTGACACTTGATGCCAGCGAATAAGCTTGTATTTGCGAGATTCCAGCCGTCAGTAACGCGCCTGTCAGGGCTAGGCTTGCCAACCAAATTCTTTTTTTCATCTTCGTACCTCGAGCCGAGTGTAGGAGAATTTGGTAAATTTTTGGTAAAGACATTTCGTCCCCAGACTCGAGCCATATAATCGCCGTATGACCACTCGCATCAGTATTCTCGGCAGCACAGGCAGCATTGGCACTCAGACCCTCGAGGTGGCGCGTTGGCGCGGCTGGCGGGTTGTCGGGCTGGCAGCAGGTAAAAACCTCGAGTTGGCTGTGCAGCAAGCCCTCGAGTTTCAGCCAGAAATGCTGAGTGTGGATGAAAGCATCCTCAAAGCGGCTCGAGAAGCCCTGCCCAAGATCAAAGTCGTATCCGACCCCAAAGAAGTAGCCGTACAAACTGCTGATGTGGTGATTGGCGCAATTCCGGGCTTGGCTGGCTTAGCCCCGACCAGAGCCGCACTCGAGGCGGGGCGGCATGTGGCACTTGCCAACAAAGAAGCCATGGTCTGCGGCGGCAAGCTGATGTGGCAGATTGCTCGAGCCAGTGGCGCAAAAATCACGCCAATGGACAGTGAACACAGTGCGCTGTACCAGTGCCTTGTAGGTGAACGACTCGAGGATGTGGCTGAACTGATTCTGACCGCCAGTGGTGGACCTTTCCGTGATGCTCCAGAGGATTTAAGCAGTGTCACGCCCGAAATGGCGTTGAAGCATCCGAATTGGGTGATGGGTGCGAAAGTCACGATTGACTCGAGTACGTTAATGAACAAAGGGCTAGAAGTTCTCGAGGCGCATTATTTGTATGATTTTCCGCTTGAGCAGATTAAGGTGCTGATTCAACCGGGCAGCATTATTCACAGCATAGTGCGCTTCAAGGATAACCAAATCAAAGCCCAACTTGGTGCGCCGGACATGCGCCTACCGATTCAGTATTCGATCCTGACTGCCCTCGAGACACTGGGAATAGAATTTCCGGGCGCTCGTCGCCCAAGTACGCCGCTCGAGCCACTGAACCTGATTGGCAGCCTCGAGTTGCGAGCTGTGAACATGGAACGTTTTCCATGTCTGGGCTTGGCATTTGAAGCTGGTCACCTTGGTGGAGTTGCACCTGTTGCCTTGAACGCCGCCGATGAAATTGCGGTGCAAGCCTTTCTCGAGAAACGCCTGAGTTATTTGGGTATTCCCAAACTGATTGAAAAAGTGCTTTCCGAAGCGCCAAACACCGATTTGACTTGGGAGAGCATTGCCGCAACCGATGCTTGGGCGCGAACTCGAGCTGTGGAATTGGTTGGGGCGTAGCATCATCTCGAGTAAACCCGAAAACGCGCTGCAATATCAAAAGTCACACAAGGCTGCTCGCCTTTGTACACTGGTGCAACACAAACGGTCAATTTGCCGCCTGCACCAATCGTATCTGGTTTCAAAGTGCCAGCCCTTTGGCTGAGTTTGCCAAAATTTCCAATCAGCTCGAGGTTTTTATAGCCTTTGCTGGGAATCGTTCGGTGAAAAGCATCTTCTCCAAGGTTGACCAACGGCGAAAGCGGCAACCATTGCCCTTTGCCTTTTTCATCCTTAGCAAACAGCGTGGCGCTGACTCGAGGAATCACATAGAATTCGCGTTTACCACCCCAGCGTTCGCGCAGCGCCAATGGCAAGAGCAATTTGCAAGTTGGGTATATTTCGTCCTGAAGCACAAAATTGGTGCGTTCAGTCTTGAAAAAACTGTCGGTGCAAACCAAACTGATTTTTTCTCGAGGCACCGTGATAGTGGTGTTTTGAGCCGTTGCCAAGCCAAGGATTACACCAACGAGAACAATAATTTTTTTCATGATTTCTCCTCATTACCGAATGATTTCGACTTTAACTTGACTCGAGATGGTCGTGTAGGTGCAGCTAAACTCGAGTTGTTTGTTGTTGCTCGAGACTGTGCCATCCCATTGCTTGCCTTCGTTGTTGGAGATGATGGCAGTTTGGGAAAATTGCAGTTCCTCGGAATCAGAAAATTCTTCTGCCCGAATCTGGGCTTGGCATTGCTCGGCAAAAATCGAATCCGCCATGCCACCTGTGGTGTTCTCGCTTTTTGGTGGAGCGGGTATCAACATCGAACCAAGCACCAGTGCGCTGACCAGCAAGCACGCCGCAACCAGCAGCCAAAACCAAAGCTGACCCCTCGAGCCTTGAACTTTGGCTTTGACCGAGGCTCGGTACGCCTCGAGCGCCTTGGCTTTTTGCAGCTGCTCTTTTTGCTGCATTTTTTCTCGAGCCAGTGCTTCTTCCTCGAGTCGAATGCGATTTTTTTCTTCTTCGCTGAGCATCTTAGGAGTTTACAAACTCCCCAATGAGCCACTTCTCATCTTATGGCAAGGCTCGAGAAACACAGGCTAAAAGCTATTTTGAACCATTCAATTGCTGTTTGGCTTCAACCAATTCTCTGGTGGGAACTCGACTCCAGACATACCAAATACCAATGCTTCCCAAAACCAGTGTGCCAATTTTAGCAATCAGTGGCGGGGCAATGATCGCACTGACACCACAAGAAACAGCAATCATGCACAGCACCAACATTTTGGTGCGGCGTTTCATACCAAGTCCTAAACGGTAATCTTTGACCAACTGACCAATTCCGGGTAAGTTCAGCACCCACGCTTCAAAACGAGGACTCGAGCGGGCAAAACAAGCCGCTGCCGCCACAAAAAAACCCGTACTTGGCATGACTGGCAGCACAGCACCGATAAATCCAAGGGCAACACAAACCCAGCCCGCGCCAAACCACAGCCAGCGAATTGGGGAATTTGTCATTGGCTTAGCTTTGCCTTTTCGAGGTAGATAAACGTCCCCTCATTGCTTATGGAGCTTCTGGTTCGGGTTGTTGAGGTGCAAAAAACCAGCGTTGCAGCCCTTCGGTGTATCCATTGCGAATCCGAATGATCGTGGTTTCACCCTCGAGTCGGTAATACGCCGTGACCACATTCCAACCTTTTTGAAAAGTCACATCCGAGTTTTGGCGCACGTTTTCATCTTCGCAGTCTTCTTTGATCATGCCTTTGCGATTGGCGTAGAACCAAGCTGTGATTTTTGTTGGCAAAAGCTCATTGCCCGAAGCCACATCTTCAAACGTGACCAAATGATTGGTGTGAATCATCTCGCCGACGATGCCTTGGTTGTCTTTGACGATCACCGAAGAAAGCGCAGCGATTCTTAAGCCAGCTGTGATGTCACCGCAATCTTCGCGCACATCAGGACGGGTCAGCACCTCATCAGGCAGGGTATTGGGCAGTTCAAAACGAAAACGCCCATTTGGTTCAATCGCACCAACTTGCACAGCTGTCTCGAGGTCATTAAAGCCATCCAAACCCACCCAGAGTTCCGCCGCCTGCCCCTTATAACCAAGTGCTTTGCCTGTCCAGACGGTGCTGTCTGCCAAAGCTGCGGTGAGAAAAATCGCCAGTACCAAAGTGATGACTCGAGTCATGAGGAGAGTCTAGCAGGTTAAAGGAGAAAGAAGAAAGCATCAGTCTTTTTGACCTTTGACCTTTGACCTTTGACCTCTTAACCTACTCTCCATGTATGACCTCATTGTCCGAGCCAAGAACCTGCACATTGCCATTGAAGCCGAAAAAATTGTTCAGGTTGCGCCTGAGATTCTTGCACCCAGTCGAGCAGAACTCCGGTTTCTCGAGTTGCATGCGGTGAGTGGTGTGGTGGATGCACATGTGCATTTCAATGAACCCGGGCATACCGATTGGGAGGGGATTGCTAGTGGATCAAAGGCATTGGCGGCGGGTGGTGGCACAACCTTTGTGGATATGCCACTGAATTCAATTCCAGTCACCACAACCAAAGCTGCACTCGAGGAGAAACTCGAGCTACTGGCTGCCAAGTCCCTCACGGATTACGCCGTTTGGGGTGGTTTAACCCCAGATAGTTTGCCGCACCTCGAGGAACTGGCAGCAGGTGGAGTGATGGGCTTTAAGGCTTTTATGAGCGGTAGTGGCTTACCTGAGTTTGAGCGCTCAAATGAGGAGACATTATTCCAAGGAATGCAAATTGCGGCGCGTCTGGGTTTACCAGTGGCGGTTCATGCTGAATCTGAGCGTATCACCAGTGCTTTAAGTACAGCGGCTCGAGAACAAGGCAAAACCAGCATTCGGGATTACTTGGATTCTCGTCCGATAGAAGCTGAACTCGAGGCGATTCAAAGTGCTGTTTTGCTTGCCAAAGAAACAGGTTGCGCTTTGCATGTTGTGCATATCTCGAGCGCGACGGGTGTGGAATTGGTTACATCTGCCAAAAGAGATGGCGTCAATGTAACCGCCGAGACTTGCCCGCATTACTTGTGGTTTTGTGACACTGACCTCGAGAGGCTTGGTGCAGTTTTGAAATGCGCTCCACCTGTTCGTAGTGCAGCAGAAGTTGAAAAACTCTGGAGGGTTCTGGAGCAAATAGATATTCTTGGTTCTGACCACTCCCCTGCCCCACCCAGTATGAAAACTGATGCCGATTTTTTTAAGATTTGGGGTGGGATTTCTGGGGTGCAAAGCTCACTCGAGGTGCTTGCTACAGCAGCGCAGAAGCGCAACATCCCACTCGAGCCACTGATACAAAGACTATCCGCCAACCCAGCCAAGCGCTTTGCTTTGCCAAACAAAGGTCAACTCGAAGTTGGGTTTGATGCTGATATTACTTTGCTCGAGTTGGGTAAATCGTGGACACTCGAGCCTACCGATTTGCACTATCGTCACACCCAAAGCCCGTACCTTGGAGCAAGCCTCACCGCTCGAGTTAAGCACACGCTGCTACGAGGCAGAACCATTTGGGATGGTCAGCAGTTTGCTGACCCGCAAGGCAAGTTTTTACGACCATAGGTTTTAGGACGAAGGACGAAAGCATTGGTAACACTTTTGACCTTTTAACCTTTTGACCCTCAAAGCTCATAGCTCAAAGCTCAAAGCCCAAAGCCCAAAGCCCAAAGCCCAAAGCCCAAAGCCCATACCCCGTAGCTCACCCCCCAAAAAACCAGCCGCTTTTCCGTTAAACTTCAACCATGAAAATCTTTTGGACGTTGCTGCTTTGTTTTTTCTTTTCAAACTTGGCTTTGGCTCAGGATTTCTCGAGTAGCACAGGTTTTTTAAGTCTTGCCAGTCTGAATCAAGTTGCGCCAAGCAATCCCGCTCCGAGTTTAAGCATGGCTCGAGATTGGGTCTTTGGTGATTTAGAAGCTGGTTTTGCTGGGCGTACCGTTTCGACTCGGTTGCTGTTGTGGTCGCTGCCTTGGATGGGCGCAAGTATTTTGGGTCTAACCCTGACCCAAGACGAAGCGGCTCGAGGTTGGTGGAGCATGAATGGCGCTTGGGGTTTTATTAACAGTGCAATTGCGATGATTGGGTTTCTGACCCCAGAACCTGAACTTGGGAATTTACGGGATTTACTGCTGATTAACGCGGGCGTGGATGTTTTGTACGTCGCGGCTGGGGTGTATATGCTAACCCGTCCAGAGTCTTTTTGGCGTGGCGCGGGTTGGGGTGTGGTGCTTCAAGGTACGTTCTTATTGGTTTTTGATTTGTGGCAAGGCTTAGCCATTCGGCTTTGATGAGTTTCTTACATTTGGTTCTCATGGGTTGCTATAAGCTAATTGCATGATTACCCGAATTCTTTTGTTGCTTTTGGTGCTTCTGACAGCTTGCCCTGGTGCGGATGGTAATTCAGCCATCTCAGGTCAGATTTTTCTTGACCTCAATAAGAATTCAATCAAGGATGGCACAGACTCAGCTCGAAGTGGTTGGGTCGTTTGGTTGGATGGCAACAACAACGGTCTGCCTGATGCTTCTGAACCCAAGACCCTGACCGATGCCAATGGTAATTACAAACTGAGTAACATTGCCGCAGGGTCGTATCAGGTGCGGCATGAAATGCCTGTGGGATACGGCTCGAGCGTTGCAGCCACGGGTGCGAACTTAAACCAACAAATTGTGGGTGGGACAAACGCACCAAGTGGGAAATGGAAAGCGATTGTCGCATTGCTCAATTCTGCAACGACTGATCCTTTTCAAGCTCAGTTCTGTGGCGGTAGCCTGATTGCTCCTGATTGGGTGCTGACTGCGGCACACTGCCTTGTGGATAGCAATAACGTGGTCAGGGCTGCCTCGAGCGTTAATGTCGCCATTGGGATTACCAAATTGGCTTCGCCACTGACTCGCATCAGTGTCAGCCAAATTATTATTCACCCGAGTTATATCCGCCCAAGTTTTGACAACGACATTGCTTTACTGAAACTCTCAAGCCAAAGCAATGCTGATGCGGTTCTACCACTCTTGCCAAGCCAAACAGCTTTGGCTGCCACGGGGGTCAATGCTCCAATTGTTGGCTGGGGTACTTTGTCAGAAGGAGGTTCGAGTCCTACTGATTTACAAGAATCAAGTGTGCCAATTGTAGATCAAAGTACCTGTGTCTCGCAGCTTGCAGCCGAAGGTTCAACCGTGACTGCCAACATGATCTGTGGGGGTTTTCCAGCCGGTGGTATTGACACCTGCCAAGGCGACAGCGGCGGACCTCTTTATGTGTCGAATCAAGCTGGTTTTCGTGTCGCAGGAATTGTCAGTTTTGGTATTGGCTGCGCCCGTCCTAATTTACCCGGTGTTTATACCCGTGTCAGCAATTACGATGCGTGGTTGGCAAGTAAGATCAGTCGAGGTACACCACCAAATGTTGCAATTAACATCGCGGCAGGTGAGCAGAAAACCCAGAATTTTGCAGTTCAGACTCCTTAATGAGCCGTGAGTTTTGAGGAACGCCGTTTTTTGAATGATTCTCGAGAATCAAGGACGTGATTTGGCAAATTTGGTGTTATGTCTCGAGCAGAGTAGAATGTTAGGCATGACCATGCTAGAACAGACCTTATCAAAAACTGCCTTGGCAAATTTGGATCTTGTGCGAAAAGCACGGGGTATTCGCAGTCGAAAAATGGCTCTTGAACAAATTCTTGCAGAAGCACAAGATCAGACCCGAGTAGCTCACTTACGAGCCTCAGCTCAAAATGCACCTGTCGTTGAAGCCACCACTGAAGAAGCCGCAATCATTGCAGAAGTTGAGACTCGTGGCAGGCACCGATGAAACCGATTTGGGCTTGGGATTCTGAACGCGCTCAGCGAAATTTTGAAGCAAATTACTCACCAGAACGCCAACAGCTTATCTATAAAAAAATAGAATTATTCTGTCAGCACCAACTCGGTGATGTAGAGCAATTCAAAGGAACTTCATTTCTGCGCTTGAAATTACCACCAGATCGAGTCATTTTCTATCTCGGTGAGGAAAGTGGGACTTTTTGGATTGTTGAAATTGCCCCTCGAGATAAACGCACTTACAAAAAACGATGAAGCACTTTCTTTGGCGTGTGGCAGTGGCACTTCCAGTCCCAGCTTATGATTTTCTGCCGATTAGAAAGCCTTTTCTGGGGCTTGGCAAGCGTGTGCTTGTGCCGTGGCAAGGCGGTAGCCGTGTTGGACTGGTCTTAGAAGTCGTTGAAGCCTCACTCGAGCGGGGGCTGAGCCTCAAAGAAAGCATCGCAGTGCTGGACACCGAGCCGCTTTTCACGCCCGAAGCCTGCGCTGCCATGCTCGAGTTGGCACAGCAAAGCATGGGCTTTGCTGGTTTGGTCTACCAAGATTTTCTGCCTTTTGGTTTAGAACCAAGTTTCTCCCATACAGTGCAGCTTTTACCTGATCTGGATTTACAAAACTTGCCTGATTCGGCTCAGAAACTCGAGCAGCGCCAACCCGCCCAACACCTCGACCCAAGCCTGCTCGAGTTTTTACGAGGACAAGGTTTACTCAATGAAACCGTGCGCCTCGAGATTCCCAGCCGAGAAGTGATTCGTGCTGCTCAAAGCAACCTCACACCCACCCCAAAACAAGCCATTGCACTCGAGGTGCTGCGTGAATCAGGTGGTTTTTACACCCTGAAATCTTGGGCTGAAAACGCAGGGGTCAGCACAGGAATGCTCAATAAACTGCTCGAGCAAGGCGCGGCTATGCGTGAACTCGAGCCGCTACCGATGGACTTACCTGATTTTGGGCAACCAGAAACCCCACCGATTTCAAAAGCCGTGCATTTGGCGGCTGCCGCCGAACTCGAGCCGCACCGTTTAGCGCGGCTGCATGGTGGTAAACCCCGAGAGCGTTTTGCAGTGCTGGCGCAACTGATTCGCCAAGCCATCAAGCGCGGGCAGAGCATCTTGTACCTTGCGCCAGATCATCTTAGGCTCGAGCGGGCTTATTCGGCGCTGGCGGGCTTAGGCAAAAGCGCCATGCTACACGGCGCTTTGCGTCCTCTCGAGCGGGAATCGGTTTGGCGTACTTGTGCCACTGGACGGGTGTCTATTTTGTTCAGCACGGCTTTTGGTTTATTTGCACCGTTACCAGATTTGGGTTTAATTATCCTCGAGGATGAACTCTCCGATGCGTGGAAATTACACGGTGGCTCGAGGGTGTTCTTGCCCGATGCGGCTCAACTTCGCGCTAAGCAATCAGGCGCAAATTTATTATTTGTTGGCAGTGTCCCAGCCAGTGAAAGCCTCGAGTTAGAAGGCGTGATTTTGCGCCCACCAACGGCGCGGCTGCACATTGTGGATTTTTCAGCTGCCCAAACCCAACCCGAAATCGGACCAATGGCGAACATGCCGCTGGCTCGAGATTCATTTCCAATTTCAACAGACCTCAAGCGCCTGCTGCGCCAAACCGCCGAACGAGGTCGTCAAGCCGTGGTGATTGCTCCACGCCGAGGTTACAGCGCCATGCTGCGCTGCCAAGATTGCGGTTGGACACCGTACTGCCCTCACTGTGATGTGCCACTCAAGTACCACGCGGCGGCTCGAGCTTTGGAGTGCCATCAGTGTGGGTACAGCACCAATCCGCCCAATCGCTGCCCAAGCTGTGAAGGCACGGTTCTCATGCCTCGAGGACCGGGTAGCGAATGGATTGCTCGAGAACTGCGAAGTTTTCTGCCACAAAGTAAAGTCTACCGTTTTGACCGCGACCACAAAGACGACATCGAACCAATCACACGCGGCGAAGCTGGAATTATTGTTGGCACAACGGCTGTTCTGGGATTACCCGCCCCACCAGACCTCGCCCTGATTGCCTTATCGTTTGCTGACACCATGCACTCGAGTCCCGATTTTCGCGCTGGTGAGCGCTTTCATGCCTTACTACGTCAACTCTTAGAATGGCATCCAACTCGGGCGCCACTGCTGTTAATCCAAACCTTTGACGGGCAGCACAAAGCCTTACAACAAATCCTAGCCCACCAGCCCGCCGATGCCTTTGCTAGAAGCGAACTCGAGACTCGAGAGAATTTTCTGTACCCACCATTTGCCCACCTTGCCCAAGTGCAAATCTCGGCGCGGCGCGAACCAGATGCCGAAGTTGCCTCGAGCCAATTGGGTGGTCTGATTCGTGACCGAGGCGCAGATGGACTCGAGTTACTTGGACCCGCGCCAGCAGGAATTGCTCGGGTCAAAGGCTTATTTATTTATCAATTGCTGGTGCGAGCCAAAGAAAAAATTCGCCTTGCTCACCTGCTCGAGCCAGCTCGAGCTTACCGTCACAGTGGGGTGCGGGTGCGAATTGATGTCAACCCAAGGCAACTGACCGATGTTTTGGAATAGTAGATACGCGCCAAGTCGCTATGAAATCCTATACCTTTTTGCACAGTATCATTTTTGATTGTGCATTTTTTGCACAAAAAATGGCTCGAGCCGCTATATCAACCTAAAGTGCTAACAAAAAGACCCCGTTAAACACAGGGTCTTTTTTGGTGGCGAGAGCCGGGCATGATCCGGCGACACTACGATTTTCAGTCGTATGCTCTACCAGCTGAGCTACCTCGCCTGATAGAAAACTCGAGAGGGCATTGCATTAACTTGGCGGACCGGACGGGATTTGAACCCGCGACCACCCGCGTGACAGGCGGGTATGCTAACCGCTGCACCACCAGTCCAAGGCAATGCTGCTCTCTCGAGCGGCGAGGAGTATACAAGGCAGCTGAGGTGCTGTCAACTGGGGTGAAGTGCATTATTCGACTGGGGTATACTCTCTTCATATGAATCAGCAAGAAATGCTTGGTGGAAACCTCTGGAATTTGCTCGAGACGTACCCAAGACCAATTGCTGAGAGCTTCAGGCGGATGCTTGAGGCAGAAGGTATTCCTAGTGTCTTACGAACCCCGTTTGGTTGGGTCATGGGCAACAGCGTGATTGAAGTCGAAGCTGGAGCGTACCAAGGCGATGTGCTGTTGTACGTACCAGAAGTTTGTTTTGATGATGCTCGAGATTTAATCGGGGAAGTCTAATCATCTTGGTTTGGCAAGCACCATTGTCCAGTATGTGCCTTTGCTCGAGGGTAGTTTTGCCACGGCAATTTCGGTGTAACTGCCTGACATGATGTTGTTGCAGTGTCCAGCGCTGTTTAACCAATCGGTCATGACTTCTTCGGGGGTACTTTGTCCAAGGGCAATGTTTTCGCCAACGGCTTTCCATATGTATCCTGCTGCCGTAACTCGAGAACCAAGGGTTGAACCGCTTGGGCTGGTGTGGGCAAAGTAATTGCCGCTTTGCATATCGCGGTTGTGGGCGTCAGCGGCAGCTTCGAGCTTGGCGTTCCATGTTAAGGCTGGCACAGCCACTTTTTGGTCAGCGCCACAAGTTCTTGGTGTGGCTCGAGCCGAGTTGATGCTACCAAGCATGGGAATTTGTGAATTTGGATTGAGACTCGAGGAGCAACCGAAGAGCAGAACCAACCAGAAGTAGCGCATGGGTTTTAGTTTAGCAGACGAAACAGGTGATTCAATGTGCAAATTCGCCTTTATGATTGTTTTGGTTTTTTCTCGCCTAAAATTTGGCTGACAATCGAACTGGTGATTGAAAGCAGAATTGCAGCAAGAATTGCAGCAAAAATCCCGCCTGTCTCGAGGTTGGTGAATGCCGCGACGATGCTCAAAACAATGCCGTTGACCACAAAAGCAAATAAACCAAAGGTCAGTACGGTCACAGGTAAGGCAAGGATTTGCAAAACGGGTTGCAGCAGTGCGTTGGCGCTGCCCAGTGCCAGCCCTGCAATCAAGTACGAAGCTGCTCCGCCGCGTTCAAACCAGATCAGGCTTGGGAAGATGGCGCTAACCACCCAAAGGGCTAGAGAGTTAATCACAGTTCGCATCACAAGGTTTCTCATTCGAGATTTTCCTTTCCAACGCTGGGCATCATCAGCCATGCCACGGCGTAAGCAATGATGCCAATACCACCAAAGATTGAGAGCAGCAAAGTGGCAAATCGCACGATGTTGACATCAAGTTTGTAATACTTGGCAAGTCCAGCACAAACTCCAGCCAATAAGCGTTGTTTGACAGGACGCAGTAAGCCATTGACCAGTGGCATCACTTCTGGCTCGAGGTCGGTTGGGACTTCAGGTAAGATAAAAATAGCAGCGATGTATGCCACGCCCAGCCCCACAAATAGCATCGGTAGGATTGCTCCCGAAAGCATCGCTAGTAATAAGCCGCCGCGCAGCCAAAGCGGGTGAATTTGGCTGTACCATGCCAAGCCGCTGATCACCCCAGCAATCACTCGGTCGCGTTTAAATCTGTACCATCGTTTTTCCATGTCTTAGTGTACGAGGTTTGGGTGGCTCGAGTTCCGTGGTTATGCCAGTAGCCCTTTGGCAATTCGGTTGGGCAGCAGCGGACCCTCAAAAATAAAGCCAGAGTAAAGTTGCACCAGTGCCGCGCCAGCCTCGAGTCTTTGCTGGGCATCTTCAGGGCTGGCAATACCGCCAACTGAAATAATCGGTAGGTCTTGTTGCTTCACCAAGTAACGCAGCACCTCGAGTGAACGGGCTTTCAGGGGTTGCCCTGATAAACCACCTGTTTCTTGGCTGGAGCTACGTAAGCCATCTCGAGCAATCGTGGTGTTGGTGGCAATCAGGGCTGAAATTCGGTGTGAAAGTGCAATCTCGAGGATTTCGTCTATTTGCTCCCAAGTTAAATCTGGGGCGATTTTTAAGGCGATGGGTTTTTGCACCGCTTGCTGTTTTGTAAAGTCCATGATGATTTTAAGTAACTGCTCGAGTGGCGCTCGGTCTTGGAGTTGACGCAAGTTTGGGGTGTTGGGACTGGAGACGTTCAGGACAAAGTAATCCCCGTAATCATAGAGTCGTTTCAGGCTGCTCAAGTAATCTTGGCTCGCGTTTTCGAGTGGGGTGATTTTGCTTTTGCCAAGGTTGATACCCAGTGGGGCAGTTGGTTGTCCGTGGGTGTGCTGCCATAACTCGAGCCGCGCTGCTATCACTTTTGCACCGTGGTTGTTAAAGCCCATACGGTTAATCAGAGCATTGTCCTCGGGTAATCGAAACAGACGTGGTTGCGGGTTGCCGTTTTGGGCATGGGCGGTGACGCTGCCGATTTCGACAAAGCCAAAGCCCAGAGCTGCCCAGATTGGCAGTGCCAATGCGTTTTTATCAAGTCCTGCGGCTAAGCCAATGGGGTTGGGGAATTGCAAACCCATGCAACTGACCTCGAGCCGAGGGTTGGCAACACTGCAAAAGCGCCGTGTAACCTCGAGCAGGATTTTTTGACGACTGACCAACTCGAGCAATCCGAGGACATGGTCATGAACAGCTTCGGGTGGGAAAGCAAACAGCAAAGGTTTGAGCAGGCTGTACATCAGCTTTCCTCAAAGTCATCCAAGCCATGCCACGGGTCTGATTGCCCTTGGGTTCGTTCAGGGGGCAACTCGTCGTCGGGTTCAATTACATCTTCAGGCTCGAGGATTTCTAGCTCGGTCATAGGGTGCGGACTAGCCTCGGTCATAGGGTGCGGACCAGCCTCGGTCATAGGGTACGAACCAACTCGAGGATGCCAGCTCGTTTGGCGGCAATGGTGTCGCTGCTATCGGCTCGGGTATCTAAATTGATACCAAAATTGGGTTCATCCACAGCCAATAAGGTATGCACCATATTTTCGATTTGCTCGAGTTCGCTGCGTTCAAGCAGACGTTTTTCATCGGTCAGTTCGTCAATGCTCGCCATCATGCCGCTCAAAGGACGCAGCCATTGAAAAAATGGGTCGTTGGTGACCAATTGAAACATATGAAATGGTCCTTTGGTTGCACCATTGAGTTTTTCGTAATCGGCTTTGACGGCATCTAACAACATGCTGTGCAACTGACGAAGCTCGAGCGACAAAGCATCGAGTCGGCTGCGTTGGGCTTGTTGCACCGGGTCAACCGGGCGGGTGTCGCGGGTAATACTCACAAGCTCTATTGTAGTCCAAAAATGTGAGCGTTGTGGGTCAAATTTGGCTACGGGTATCACACGCCAAAAACTCGAGCCGTTTTGAAGGGTGAATTGCTGGCTCGAGGCAGGCGATACCTGCGGGATTAAAGCACGGCTATAACTGCGGGATTCAAGCGCGACTATAACTGCGGGATCAAAGCACGAATCAGTTTTTCAAAGCGTGGTGCGGTGGCTTTGGCGGTAGCAATCACATTTTCTTCGGTTGTGCCAGAGTGGTCGCCTTGGTCTGCCACTGCCATATCGGTGACGCTGCTTAAACCCAAAACCCGCATCTTCAGGTAATGTGCCACAATCAATTCTTGTACGGTACTCATACCAATCGCATCTGCACCCCAAAGCCTGAACATTCTGAGTTCAGCTTTTGGAGCGTACATTGGTCCGGATACGGCTAAGTATGTGCCTTCGCGCAATTCCAAATCTGTGGCTCGAGCGGCGGCTTTGGCAATTTGGCGGTACTCGAGGTCATAGGCATCCATCATTGGTAAAAAGCGCTCACCGACATTGGGGTCGTTGTGTCCAATCAGCGGATTGGTGCCGGTAAAGTTAATGTAATCGGTTTGCAGCATGATGTCACCTGCCGACCAAGCTGGGTTTAAGCCACCGCAAGCATTGGTCAGCACAATTTTTCTTGCACCAAGCGCATGGGCAAAACGCACGGGAATACCTGCTTCGGCGGCGCTGTAGCCTTCGTATAAATGAACCCGCCCTTGGAATGCCAGCACGCGCTTGCCCTCGAGCATACCCATGACCGCTTTGCCTGCATGACCGGGCGCAGTGGAAATCGGGAAGCCGGGCAGGTCTTGATAGGCTACTTTGGTTGGGTTCTCGAGTGAATCGGCAAGTGGTCCTAAACCGCTACCCAAAATCATGGCAATCTCTGGGGTATCAGAATTATGGGTTTTCCAAGCGCTCACAATGCTCTGGATTCGTTCATCTATTGACGTATTTTGGCTCATGGTCTTCATCTTAGCTGGTTTGTCTGAGGCAAAGCTCACCTTTTGGGCTACAAAGTTAGGTAAACTCTTTGGCTGTTGGTTGTGCCTCACAGTGCTAGGCGCTTTATTAGCGCTTCTCACACGCACTTCACGCACTTGGTTACAAAAACCGCGAGACTCGACGCGTTCATATTCTCGAGCGGTAAGTTACGGAGGGTTCATGCGATTGTTGATTGGTTTGTTGTGTTCGTTGTTGTTCTCATTTTCTTTGGCGCAAGCCACACCCAAAGGGCAAATAGATGACATTGTCGTGGTCAGCAGCGTTGGTACTTTAGACGATGCTTTGGTTGGTTTAATCAAAGTCACCATCAGTGTTTCGGTTGGTGATGCTGTGGAGAATGTCAAACCAAGCGAAATTCTGGCGCAAGTTGAAGGCACTGGGTTTTTTCAGACCAACACCACAAAGTCAGTGGTTGTGGTCGAAAATGGTCGCAATATCTTGCGGATTACGGTCACACCAAATCCAAGCATTGATAAAGTTGAAATCAAAGGCGTGACGGTTGTGACGCCCGAAGAAATTCAGCGTTTTCTCGAGCAGCGCTTTAACGTTGCCCCCGGAGTGATGGTCAGCAACCTCAGGCTCGAGGAAGCTCGCAGTGGTTTAGGGGCGGTTTACCGTCAGAGCATTGGTTTTCCATTCACCCCAGAAGTCAAACTCGAGCAGGGCAAACCAATCAATAATAAAGTCACCGTTACCTATACAGTCAACGAAAACGCTGCTGTCCGAGATGTCAAAGTCGAAGGGGCGAGCCTTGTACCAAGCCCAGAAATTGCTGGGCAGTTTCAAGCCTTGGTGGCTTCAGGTAAATTTGAGATTCGCAGTTACTTCACCAGCCTGCGCGGGGTGCGTGATTTGTACAGCAAAAAAGGTTACGGCGCAAACACTTCAAGTGGTTATATTGGTTCAGGACCGAATGTTGAACTGACCAAACTCGAGAATGGCGTTCTCACCATTGTGATCAGCGAAGTCAAAATTGCTGCCATTGATGCCACAGCACTTGGTATTGACCCAAGTACATTATCGCAAAAACCAGGCGATTTTTTTAATTACCAGACCCTGATCCGTGAAACCCGCAACTTAGCCCGTGGACGTGATAAACAAGTTGGGATTCAACTCGAGCCAGCTGGCGATGGTTCAGTGATCGTGACTTTTACCATCGAAGATGCCCCAGCCGGTCCAATTCAAACCATTCGCATTCAAGGCAACACCGTCATTCCAACTGATCGGATTCGGCGCTTGGTGACTCAAAAACTGGGTGATACCTACAATGCTCAAATTGCCAGAGAAATTGATTTTGCCGCGATTTCCCAAGCCTATTCTGACGCTGGTTACACAATTGTCAGCACCCCCGAAGTCAGCTACGCCGATGGTGTTTATAACATCCGTGTTCTCGAGGTGCGCTTGGTGGGTTATGAACTCAAGTGGCGCAACCCGCACCGCAGCCAAGACCGCATTATTCTGCGTGAATTACCCAAAGCTGGTGGCTTGCTGGATTTTAATAAAATCAGGTTGTCTTTTCGGAACATCCAAGCCCTTGGTGTCTTAAAAGACATTCGCCCAGACATCCGACCCGCCCCAAGTGGCAAACCCGAAGAAGTGATTTTGCTGCTTGAACTCGAGGAAGGCAGCACTGGCGAAGTACTGCCGGGCTTGACTTTTTCCACCTTGGATGGTTTTGCTGGCAACTTGTCGTACAACGAACGCAATGCTTGGGGTGTGGCGCACCGCATGAATGTTTCCTTCCAAGCTCAACCCAATGATGCTGGTCAAGTGATTGGCGGCGGTTTTTCTTATTCGATTCCTTGGCTGGATTTTAATTTCTTAGACTTTGCCACCAACCGCACCGAGTTTTCTATTTATTTTTCTTCGACTGTGACCGCGAAAAACGTGGTTGATTTCACCCGTAACTTTGTGGACTCACCAAGCACCCCCAAAATCTACGAAGGTCCGCGTTATTTCAGCACCCGTAACACAGGTGCAGGAATCAGTTTGGGACGGCAGTTGTTCAGCAATTTCACGATTCGCATTGCTTTTGATTTTCAGTACCAACAAAACTTCCTCGAGGTTCCAGGCAGCACCACCCTGCCCGTCACCGACACCAACCGCGTTGAATTTGTTGGCAGTGGTTCTCAAGCCAATAACCAAGCTGCGGTGGATGCTCGAGCAGGCACAACCCAAGGCGTGCCGCTCAACAACTTAACTGCCTACGTCAGCTTATCAGGTGAATTTAACACCAAAAACCGCGAGGATTTTCCAACCACAGGTTGGCTGGTTCAAGGCAGCCTTGGTTATGGTTTTGGTACAGATCGGATTGATTCCACCCTGCCCAGTGCTTTGCCCCGACCATTATCGTGGACCCAAGGCACGTTTGGTTTTAGAACCTACTTAGGGTTTGGCTGGGATTCCAATCGGCGATTTGGCTTGGGCGGCGACGACCGCAACTTGGCTTTGGCATTTCGTTTCAACGCAGGTACTCTTTTTGGTTCAGCTCCAAGCAGCCGTATTTTTAGCATTGGTGGCTCAACCCCATCCGAAGCCATTAATTTGCGCGGCTTTGACTTTGGTGATTTACGTGGCGATGTTTACTACACTGGTTCGCTCGAGTTACGGGTTGACTTTGGTTTACAGACAGCTGTGACTTACGGCTTACTCGGCATGGTCTGGCTTGATTTTGGCAACGCTTGGGGCGGCGATAACCAAGCCCGTTCGACCCGACCTGATGGCTCGAGAATCTCTCAAGGAATTCAATTTGGTTACGGTGTTGGCGTGCAAATCAACCTTGGTTTTGGTGGTTTTCAACTCCCTGCCATTCGCCTTGATTACGGCTGGAGCGGCTGGAATCCTGGTGGTAAGTTTTATTTTAGGCTTGGATTTCCGTTTTAATGGGTTATGGGCTTTGGGCTATGAGCTATGAGCTTTGAGCTTTGAGTAGCAGGTTCTCGAGTTTTTTTTAGCTGGGCTGGTCAAACACATCAAGGACGAAGGCAAGGCTACCTTCGTCCTTTTGCCTCTTTCTTCTTTGCTCTTTCCTCTCTTAGACTGCCTTTCATGTCCAACACCGATTTTCTAGGCTTAATCCAGTCGCTCACAGCGGCAGCCGAAACCAGTTTGGGGCAACTCAATGCCCTGACCAGTCGAATGCAGCGCGATGGGGTCAGCCGTAACCGCGCCACGGCTGAACGCAGTTTGCGGCTTCTCGAGATGCTTGTTCAAAAAACCCGAGGCAATTTGGATGCCAGCGAAGCTAGGGCGCTGAGCGAAGCAGTGCTGAATGTCAAGAAACTCTTGGCAGAGACACCGCTCGAGAAAGCCCAAGCCTAATGAGGGCAATTATCCAGCGAGTCAGCCATGCCAGTGTGACCGTCGATGACAAAGTTGTCTCGAGCATCGAACAAGGTTTTTTGGTGTTGCTTGGGGTCAAAAAAGGCGATGCTCGAGAAGACGCGGTCTACCTAGCCCGAAAAATTGCCAAATTGCGGGTTTTTGCCGATGAAGCAGGCAAGATGAACCTCTCGCTCGAGCAAATTGGCGGAGCGGTTTTAGCGGTTTCGCAGTTCACGCTCTATGCCGATACCCGAGGCGGCAATCGCCCGAGCTTTATTGAAGCCGCAAGTGCTGATGACGGACGGCGTTTGTACAAAGAATTCTGCGAAGCCCTGCGGAACGAACACCTCGAGGTGCAAGAAGGGATTTTTCAAGCTGATATGAAAGTCAGCTTGCTGAACGATGGTCCTGTGACGATTTTAATGGACTCCTGAACTCAATTGCCACGCAGCAGCTTGGTGTATTCATCTAACAGGAGCGGCTCGGAGATTGGTCCGGTAATCAGGCGGTCTGGGCGCAGGTCATAACGAAACAATCGGCTGATGCTGCTTTTTTTCAACAAGCCCATAATTTGGTCTTTACGAGCAGCTGGGGTTATGGCACTCATGATTACCAAGCCCACATTGGCGCGTTGCAGCGACAACGACTCGAGCGAGACTTTATCAAGGTTCGAGCCTTGGTTGACTCCAACCACTTCAAAACCCAAGGAAATCATTTGCCGCCCTGTATCCGAGCCTGTACCACCGCGAAACACCGAATCGGTGGTCACAAAGAAAATATTCATGCGTTTGCCTTTAGCAACCACACCCTCGAGCAAGGCTTTGTTGACTGCTACAGAACGTTCCAAATTGCGTTTGACCTCAACCACCCGAGACATGCGCCCAGTGGCAAGCCCAACTGCGTCCATCGCCCGTTGCCAAGCACCGACGCTCGAGAAGTTAAAACCGAGGGTTGGGGCAAGGTCATCGAGTTTTTTGTTGAGTTCAGCAAAACGCACATCCGAAACAATCAGGTCGGGTTTTAAGTCTTTGATTGCATCTAGACTTGGTTCGCTGGCAGAACCAACCAGAACAGGTAGGGTTTTAATCAGCTTGGCATAAGCAGGAATGCTTTCAATCGGCTTACCAACTTCCGAATTCTCGGGGATATACGGCGGCACACTGCCGTACCCCACAGGTTGTAAGCCAAGCACCAATGCCACCTCGAGCGAAATCGCACCAAGTACCACCAGACGCTGTGGGCGCTGAGCGATTTTGGCTTCGCCACCATCGTGCTTGACCACCACAGGATAGGTTGTGGTTTGGGCTAAGCCGAAACCCAGTGCCAGCAAGCCCAAGGAAAATACCGTTGCCAACCTCAAAAATGACTTCAT
The DNA here is from genome assembly GCA_013298185.1 of Deinococcales bacterium. GTDB lineage: Bacteria > Deinococcota > Deinococci > Deinococcales > JAAFIG01 > JAAFIG01. The sequence continues at coordinate 4,691 of JAAFJQ010000024.1, read as the reverse complement.
GGTCATAGCTTAATGGCAAACGCGAAAAAGGTCAAAACATCAAGCTTAATCTTTTTCAGGTAGCCAACGCGGCGGCTTGAGCTTGTTGAACGTGACTTCAAGACCGGGTTTGAGCTTTAATGCCAAAGCAGGATGCTCGAGTTCAAGTTCATGCGGCAAGTACAACTCGGATAAAGCATAGACAATCGTGTCAAACCAGTCTAAGCCCTTGCCGTGAACCTTATCGCCAAATTGCCGCAGTGTGCCATCAAAACTCGGTGAGATATGAAACAACTCGTGAACCAGTGTCTCGAGTCTGTCTCGAGGGCTGAGACTCCAAAAACGCTCCCAAGCAAACGCGACAATGTACCGTGCTTTCTTGCCGTATTCGGTGGTCACGGTTTCCAAGCGGTAACTGTGCCGCCCGCGTTTCCGCACCCCAATTGGCAGTGGGTAGCACCGTGCAAAAGTCAGGATTCGTTTGGCGTGCCTCGAGTAAAACACCGCAAAATGCACCCGCTCAAGGTCAATATGCCCAAGTTCTGGGACCCGAGCCACGATGTCCTCGGCGGCGGAACGCAAGCCAGCCGTTAAATCAACGACTAGCCCATCGGTTTGCAAGGCGCGAGCTGTGTACCTTCCGGGTTGGGCGCTGGACGCGTACATACTGGCAGCATACCGTGGTTTGGTCATGGGTGTATGTGGGTTCAAATCTGGTTTCATGCTAAGCAGAATTATACTCGAGAATTCGCTTTTAACAGATAGGCATATTGGTGTATTGACAAGTCGCACATTGGTACGTTGACAAGTCGCACATTGGTGCGTTGACAAAATTTACTTAGCAAAGAACTGCAAATCGTAGCTTTTGCCATCACAAGTGGTGCGAACCTCAGGCTGTCCTTTGTTTTGAACAGCCCATACTGTACAACCCAAGTAACGCAGGGCATTTGGTGGAATCAATAAGCCCCGCAAATCCACTTTTGCACCTCGGTCCAAAGTCACGGTTTTGCCATTGGCAATCGCGGTTCTCGAGCCAGAAGTCACAGTCAGGCGCTTGGCTGTGTCATCCTCGCGTCCAATGGTGTAGGTCAAACCGACGTTTGAAATGACATTGGTAAACCGCAGAGCGTACTCTCTAGCCCGAATGTACCCATCCAAACCAGAGGCGAAACTCGAGAAGGAAAAAAGCAGCGCCGCCAATAACCCTAGTCTTTTCATAGGCACAGCCTAGCATCAAAGGCTAAAATAGAGATGTGATTTATAAACGCATCATTCCCTGCCTCGACATTGACCAAGGAAAAGTCACGAGGGGCGTGCAGTACCAAAACGTCCGCGATGTTGGCGACCCGCTCGAGTTATGCAAACGCTACGACGCGCAGTTGGCGGATGAACTGGTGTTCTACGACATCACCGCCAGCTCAGATGGACGCGGACTGATTTATGAAACGCTAACAACCGTTTCTGAAAGTATTTTCATGCCCTTAACCGTGGGTGGCGGAGTCAGCACGCTCGAGGATTTCCGCAAACTGACCTTGGCAGGAGCGGACAAGGTGAGCATAGACACAGGCGCAGTCAAAAACCCTGACCTGATCCGAGCTGCCTCCGACCATTTCGGCAGTCAATGCGTGGTGCTGTCCATGCAAGTCAAACGCCGTGCGGGCGGTCAAGGCTGGGAGACGTACATCAAAGGCGGACGCGAACCCACGGGCTTTGATGCCCTCGAGTGGGCAGCTCGAGGGCAAGCCCTAGGTGCTGGAGAAATTGTCTTGAACAGCATAGACGGCGATGGTACAAAAAAAGGTTACGACCTCGAGCTATGCGCTGCGGTCAAAGCTGAAGTGGATTTACCCATTGTTGCCAGTGGCGGCGCTGGCACACTCGAGGATTTTTATAATGTCCTGACCGTTGGCAAAGCCGACGCAGCCCTAGCCGCCAGCGTCTTTCACTTTGGAACATACACCGTGCGGGAAGTGAAAGAGTATTTGGCATCTCGAGGGGTTTCAGTACGGCTATGAACACTAATTTAGAAAAGCCATTAATTTTTGTTCCTCGAGCCAGATTTTGGTGTTTGAGCGTGACAGTTTTTTTTCTTATCTTGTCTTGCTTAGCTTGGCTCAATGTCGTAAATATGGTACTCCCACCATTTTTCTATGCAGGGATTGCAATCATGTTTCTTGTTTTATTATTTCCGACTTTTCAAACCATCAAAATATCAGATCAGTATCTGAATTACCTGTTTTTTGATGCTTCTCGAGAGATACATTTTGAACTTTGCAACAAAATATCTTTGGTTGAACAATACTTAAAACCACGAAATTTGGTTTTGGAGTTTAAGAACAATGGTTTCAAAGTCGTACCAAAAGATCTAGAGGCACTCGTCATACCAATTATGTATTTCCATCAACGCAAAAAAATATTTCAGCTTATTGTTGAACATACCAAAAACCGAAATCCAGAGGTCGAAATTGACCCGCGCATCCTCCAAGAAATCCAATCCTAAACCGTAGGGGCGGGGCTTGCCTCGCCCAACCCGCCAAAGCCGAGGTTCTTATGCCAATCAAACACATTCAGCCAAACACCACCATCTACCAAGGTGATTGTCTCGAGGTACTGGCAGAAATCCCGAATGAATCAGTTGATCTCATCTTTGCTGACCCGCCGTATAACATTGGTAAGATCTTTGGTGATTTCAAAGACACTTGGAAATCAGACCTCGAGTATGCCGCTTGGTGTTACACTTGGCTCGAGCTTTGCTTAGCCAAACTCAAACCCACAGGCAGTTTGTATGTCATGACCAGCACCCAAGCCATGCCGTACTTGGATTTGTGGTTGCGCGAACGCCTAATGGTGTTATCGCGGATTGTCTGGCATTACGATAGTTCTGGTGTGCAAGCCAAGAAGCACTTTGGGTCTTTGTACGAACCCATGCTTTTTTGTGTCAAGGATGCTAAGCAGTATACGTTTAACACCTCGGAAATCGAAATTGAAGCCAGAACTGGCGCAGTACGGCAATTGATTGATTATCGAAAAGCCATTCCAGCTCCGTACAGCACCACCAAATTACCGGGCAACACTTGGTACATTCCTCGGGTGCGTTACCGAATGCCCGAGTACGAAGAGCATCCGAGTCAAAAACCAGAGGCGCTGCTCGAGCGAATCATCAAAGCCAGCAGCAATCCAGGTGATGTGATTCTTGACCCATTTGCTGGAACATTTACTACGGCAGCGGTAGCACAGCGCTTAGGGCGGGTGAGTATTTCAATTGAAATGCAGCCGCAGTATGTGGCGACAGGTTTGCGCCGCTTGGGTTTCTCGAGTGTAGAAGCCGCTCAAAAACTCGAGAAAACCTATGTCCGTAAAAATGCCAATGGTGTCAAAGGTGATTTGAATCAGCCGCAAGGATTATTTGATGTCTAAAGTAACAAAGCATGAATTCACGACTCAGATTCTTCGGATTCTCGAGCAGCATTTTGCTGGTTACGCCTTGGAAATCCTTGAAGCCAGCCCATTACTTGGGTATCTGAATACCAAAACCAAAGCTGCTAACAAAGGCTCAAAAGCCCGAGGCGCATTTGCTAATTTATATGCTTTGTATGTGGTGATTGAAGATTATGTGCAGAAAGGTTTTGCTACTCGCACTGACTACTCCAAGTACGAAGGAGCGCGTTTCTCGGATTTGTTTTTGCGTCAACGCCAATTGCCATTTGGTTCAAAGTTGCAGAATCATGCGCTGAATTCTCGGTTGAATGAAGAATTCAAAAAGTATTACCCAAGTTTGGAGACACCACCCATCATTCGTGACCTGTCCACACAGCGTTATTGGATTCACGAAGATTTACTGCTTGTTGAAACTCGAGACGGCACACAACACCACATTGCAACAGCAATTCTCGAGATTATAGATGCTTATGTGGCAGCCAAAAAAGCAGCTTTCGAGGATTTTCTTGAAACCTGCAAGCAAATAGCTGAACTTGGCAAACAACAGCCTCAGCAAGCCATTGCCTTTATCCGTCAGCAATTGCAGCCATCGGTAGACGCTCGAGTTTTTGAGATCGTCAGTTTTGCTTTGCTTAAAGTCAAATTCGGTCAGGAAATCATCTGGATTGGTCGAACTCAAGAAACCGTACTGCCTGAAAGCCTAATGCTTTATAAAACAGGTCGAACCAATGCCAATGATGGTGGGATTGATTTTGTGATGCGACCAATTGGGCGTTTTTTTCAAGTCACTGAAACTTTGGATGTCCATAAGTATTTTCTGGACATTGACAAAGTGCAGCACTTCCCGATTACCTTTGTTGTCAAGTCTGACAAATCACCCAAGCAAATTCTCGAGGAAATTGAAGCACAAGCCAAGGCAAGATATAAAATTGAAGCTGTGGTCAATTCGTATATGAGCGCCATAGAAGAAATCATGACTGTGGCGAATTTACTAGAAGCCTTTGAGCAAGTGATTCAATCTGGTCAATTACAATTGGTGATGGATGAAATTGTCACCCAAAGCAAACTCGAATTTAATCTTGAAGAATAGGAATAAACCCATGCCCAAAGACATCACCCCACCCTTTGCCCTCGAGTCCATCACTTTTGATGCCAACGGACTTGTTCCCGTCATCGCCCAAGAAGCCGCCACTGGACGGGTTCTGATGCTGGCATACGCCAACCGCCAAGCCCTCGAGCAAACCCTAAAAACCAAGCGCGGCACGTATTTCTCG
>JAAFJQ010000249.1 GCA_013298185.1 Deinococcales bacterium | reverse complement strand
CACAGCCGTTGGCACAGCCGTGGTTAAGAAAAAAAGCGTGCGATAAATCGCCACACCAACAAATGGGCGTGAAATCAGGAGTGCTGCCGCAAATGCCAGCACAATCTCGAGCGGGGCGACAATCAGGGCAAAATAAATGCTCTGCCAAGCACTTTGTAGGTTCTCGGGGCGGGAGAAAACTTCGATATAATTTTCAAAACCAGCAAAAACACGATTGCGCCCAAGTAAACCCTCGCGTTGAAACGACATCACAAAGGCTTCGGTGGTTGGCAGAATCACAAAAACTGTTAGGAGCAGTACGGCTGGAATAAGCAAGACTGCCATCTCGAGCCAGTCAGGACGTGGTTTCCAAACCGTCTTTTTTTGTCTTGCAGCACCCGAGATTGTACTTTCCACATTGGCAATTTACGAACCGAGTATCAGGGGTTTGTCAATCACAAAAGCCTGACAAAAAGAAAAGCGTTGGCTCGAGCAGTGTTTTATGGGTGTTCTGGGTTGATTCGTTGTATTCCTGTGGCTCGAGAACCCACAATTTCCACCAGCACCGCTCCAAGTTCAACTGCTCCAGTGGCTAGTTTCATGGGTTGTTTAACATAGCCTTGGGTGCAAAAACGCTGAACAAATGAGGCGGGGTCGTAGCCTTGAGCGCCACCGCTTGGTCCAGTCATGCCAACATCGCTGACATAGGCTACGCCACCCTCGAGAATGCGTGTGTCAAGAGTTGGAACGTGGGTGTGCGTTCCGAGTAAAGCACTGATTTTTCCAGTGAAAGCATAGGCAATTGAGATTTTTTCAAAAACACTTTCACCATGAAAGTCAATCAAAATGCCATCCAAATTTTTGTCTTGCCAAGCCTCGAGTTGGTTTTCAATGGCTAAAAATGGTGTGTCCACATCTGGAATGGCACTGCGACCAACGATGTTGATAACACCTAATTTTAAGTTGTTCTGCTCGAGTATCAGCCCACCGCGTCCTGCCCAGTTTTTACCTCGGTTGAGTGGGCGCAGCACATACTCGAGGTCATGGACGGTGCTGCCTTCGCTGCCATCCCAAGAGTGGTTGCCGCCTGTGATTGCTTGCACCCCAAGGTGGTGTAAGCGCTCAGCGGCTTGTTTGGTTAAGCCAGCACCAAAGTCATTCTCGGCTAGGTTTTCGCCGTTGGCAACAATAAAATCTGGGTTGTACTGGTTTTTGAGGTTCGGTAGGTGTTTTTCTAGGTACTCGAGTCCAACCTGACCGACAATATCGCCTATAAACAAGAGTTTCATGATTATCCTTTCACTGCACCATCGGTAAAAGTTGCCAGTAAGCCTTTGCGAACCAATAAAAACAAGACAATGGTTGGTAGGTTGGTCAGCACCGAAGCTGCCATCATTGCCCCCCAGTCGTTGCCACCTTCGCCACCCGCGAAGCGTTGCACTCCAACGGTCAGGGTGTACACCTTTGGACTCGAGGCGATCAGCATGGGCCAAATCAGTTGATTCCAACTTTGAATAAACAGGTAAATCCCGAGTGAAACTATCGCGGCTAAGTTGGCAGGGGCAAGCACACGCCATAAGACTTGGCTGGGGCTTGCGCCATCCACCACGGCTGCCTCGAGGATGCTGCTTGGAAAAGCCCTAAAATGCTGCCGCAATAAGAAAACACTGTAGCCACTTCCTAGAAACGGCAGTACCATTCCAGGCAGTGTGCCTAGTAAATTCCAACTGGCAATGGTCAGGTAATTGGGGATGTAGGTGATCACAAAAGGAATCATCATTGATAAGACAATCAGTGCAAAGAGTAGATGCTGCCCAACAAAGCGCTGATGACTAAAAGCATAGGCGGCTGGTATTGCTAAGCCAATTTGTCCAAGTGTGACTGCCCCTGAAAAAAGTAAGCTGTTCAGTAAGTACAAACCCATTGGTAAGCGGTTCAGTACCCCTTGGTAATGCTCGAGCGTTGGTTGAAGCGGAAATGGACTGAGCGGATTACCAAAGAATTCGGTGGGAGATTTGAAACTTAAACCCACTTGGTAAAGTAATGGCAGCAGCATAAGTGCCGTGGTCATAATCAGCACCACCCGAGCCGCCCAAGTGGTTCTAGCGTTCATAAGTCACCCGCTTCTCGAGCAAACGAAATTGCCAGTAAATCAAAGCGGCAAAAGCGGCAATCAAAAACACCGAAAGCGCCGCAGCCCGCCCTGCCCTAAAGAACTTAAAGCCTTCGTTATAAACCGAGTACATCAGATTATCAGTCGCACCTGCCGGTCCACCAACGGTCAGCACTTCGATGGGAACAAACACCTGCTCGAGCGATTGTAGCAGCGTCGAAACAAGTAAGAAAATCGCACTCGGGGCAAACAGTGGCAGCACCACAAAAGCAATTAAATTCCAACCACTTGCTCCATCCACCCGCGCTGCCTCGAGAAATTCTTTGGGAATGGCTCGTAAACCCGCCAAGGCAATCAGGTAATGAAAGCCCAAAAACTTCCAATTGGCAACCAAAGCAACGGCTGGTAATGCCAGACTTGGGTCGTTCAGCCAAGCCGGGCGAGGTAGTTGCCAAGCTCCTAGGATGGCATTGAACAAACCACCGGCTGGCAAGTAAAACCATAACCAGATTAAGGTACCAATTGAAACGGCAATCACCGCAGGAATAAACAAAAGTGTTTGGTAAATCTCAGCTTCGCGGCTCGAGACTTGCAACGTCAAAAGGGCTAAGCCAATTGGTAGTAAAAAATTGCCGATCAAAGCCAAACCCATGTAATACAGGCTTTGTAGCAGCATCGTGATAAATTCTGGTTGGCGAAGAATCTCGGTGTAATTCTCAAAACCAATAAATTCGCGTTTGGGATTGACCAAATTCCATTCAAAGAAACTAATGTACACCGTGCGAAAAAGTGGGTAAAAGACAAAAAGTGCCAGTGGGATAAAGACTGGCACCACAAACCAAAGCGGCTTTACTTGCACTTCTCCCCAGCAATCAAACGGTTGACCTCGAGCGCCGCGTTTTTCAGGGCGACATCGGCGGATGCCTGACCTGACAAGGCTTGCTGCACGCCCTTAAATAAGGCTTGACCTGCCGCCAGTCCATTGCTTCCGGGAAAACTCGTCCAGCGAATCGTATTACCAAGTTGCTTGATGCCGACTTGTTGAATAGGATTTTGGGCGATGAAGTCCTTTAAGTACCTCGAGTCTAAGCTCAGGCTCGGTAGAAGCGGCACATAACCTGTGCCTTTGGTCCAAGTGGTAAAGCCTGTACCAGAAGTCAGGTATTGAATAAATTTCCAAGCGGCGCTTTGTTTGGCGGGGTCTTTGGCAAATGACACCAAGACATTGCCACCACCAGGAATCCGCACGGGTTTTGCCCCGAAACGCGGGTAGCCAATGCCGCGCAGTTCAAACTTAGCATTTTTTTGGTAATTGGCTCTCGAAGCAATGGTCGTAAAATGCACCAGTGTTTCACCAGCTAAAAAGGCTTGTTCGCCTTGTTGGTAATTGGCATTTAACCATGTTCCATTCTTGACCAAATCCGCCCAGAGTTGCAGGGCTGCCGCACCTTGTGGGCTATCAAAAACAGCTTTCTGCATTCCATTTTGGCACTCGAGGAGGTTGCCGCCGTTGCTCGAGATCAGACCTTCGATGCTCCAATTATCGTCGTTGTAACCCATGGAAATAGCGTACTTACCTGTTTTGGCTTTGATGTCAGGTGCAAGTTTACGCCAAGCCTCCCAAGTATTGGGGAGTTTATTCACGTCCAGACCAGCTTTTTTGGCTAAATCGGTGTTGACGTACCCGATCATATTGGAAAGCGAGTACGGCAACCCAACCAAATCCGCACCCACTGTTCCCAAGGAAAACACGCTTTTGGGGAAGGTCTCGAGGTGACGAGTGCCACCATTTTGGGCTGCTAATTTACGAATTTCTTGGAAAGGCAAGTTCTCGGCAACATAATTGGTGAATAAATAACCGACTTGGACCACTTCGGGCGGATTGCCACCAGCAATGGCGGCTTGGGTGTTTTGCAAGAGTTCAGTGTAACGCACTTGCGCTCGAGCTTCTATTTTGATGTTTGGATTGGCTTTTTCAAAACCAGCGATCAATTCGCGCACCGCAGGAGCGCCAAAAGCTTCGGTGTTGATGTTCCAATAACCAATCGTGGTGATGGTATTTTGCGAGAATGCTACTGCTCCAAAACTCAGCAGCAAACCCAGACCAAGCAATCGTTTTTTCATAAAACCTCCACTTGCATTTTTCTATTCAGTAGAAATATAATTCTGCTGTGAAGAAAGAATACGCAAGCATTGTCAAGCCATCGTCAGATGCCACCACACCAAGCCAAAATACCAAACCAAGCACAGTTCAAGTCGTGACCACCGCACTTGAACTACTCGAGTGGATCTCCGAAACGCAACCCGTCGGGTTATCCAGCCTCAGTCAAGCCGCCAAACTCAGCCTCAACCAAACCTTTCGCTTATTAGCAACCTTAGAAACCAATGGTTACATTGTACGAGACGAACAAAAGCGCTACTCACTTGGTGCAAAACTGCACTTGCTCGGCTCTCGAGCGCCCATGTTTGAAGACCTGATTCAAGCTGCTGCTCCACACATGGACGCACTCTCAGAACTGAGTGGCGAATCGGTACTCTTAGCCGTGCGGGTCGGACTTGAACGCATGGTCATTGCCAAACGCGAAGCCAAGCACTCCTTGCGGGTCGAATGGGCAATTGGTTCAAAATTACCCCTTTACGTTGGCGGACTGGGCATGGCACTGCTGGCATTCTCGAGTCAAAACATACAAAAAGAAATTTTAAGGCAAAAACGCACTGCTTTCACCAACAAAACCCTGACCAGCAACCAAGACCTTGAACTCGAGATCAGCCAAATTCAGCAAAACCTGATTCGTATTTCCATAGATGACTACGCCATCGGAGAATTTGCCATCGCTGCGCCAATCGTCAGCAGTGATAGATTATTTGGCGCAATCAACATCGCAGGGTTTACAGCTCGCTTGACTGCCCAAAAACAAAAAACCTACGAACAGGCTTTAAGAAAAGCAGCTCGAGACATCGCCGCCGCCCTGACTTAACCTACAACCTCGAGTTCCACCTCGGCGGGTTGCAGCGCAAAACGCTGCCCGATGTGCGGCACAATCACCTCGCCGCTCAGACCAGCCGCTTGCCAAGCCTTGGTCGCCTCGAGTTGCCAGATTTGATTGGTCCAACCAAAGCCATCACCGATGGCATCTTCGTGTCCACTGATGTGCAGCAGCACTGTGCGTTTGGGTTGCAAGGCTTTGGCAAAACGCTGCACCAAAGAAAACGACACATGGCTGGTGGGTTCGCCATTGGCATTTTGATGATAAGACCAAGTATTGCAATCAATCAGCAGCAAATCACAACCAGCTATTGCATCAAAGGCGGCTTGTTGAGCCGAGCTTGGTTTCTCGAGCCAGAGGTTGGTGGCATCCAAATCCCAGAGCAGCACGGTTCTAAAGTTATGGGTTTGCAGAATAAACCCCGCGCAAGTGGCAAGGCGCTCCTCGCCAAACGGTGGGAATAAATCAGCGCTGGAATGAGCAATGGTGACGGGTGTA
>JAAFJQ010000248.1 GCA_013298185.1 Deinococcales bacterium | reverse complement strand
TTCTCAGGCGGTAAAAATCCTTTGGCTTCTTCCCAGATGTAGTCTGGCATGAGGTACTTCTCTTCAACTAGGTATTTTGGGTGCATAGGACAAGATAATACAGCATTAGCCTTTCAGGCTAGGCTCTTAGTACGTTTTACGCAGCCACCAATAATTCCGAGACTTCTTCCCAACGCTGCATGGCAAGTTCTAATTCACTGTCTATTTCCGCATTGCGTTTGCCAAGTGCCGCAAAATCCGAATTGGCGTTTGGTTGCCCAAGCTCAGTTTGTACCGCCAATTGCTCAGCCTCAAGCGCCGCAATTTGAGCCTCGAGTTGATTCATTTCTTCGCGCAGTTTCCAAGGATTGACGGTTTTCTTGTTCGTTACGGCTTTAACCACAACTTTCTGTTCGAAAACAGGTGCAGTTTGAGTCAGGATTTTGTGCTTCTCGAGGGCATAGGCATAATTCCCAAGGTATGTATAAACTTGTCCATCTTCGACAATCCAAATTTGATTGGCTACGTTCTCTATAAATCGTCTGTCGTGCGAAACCATCACCAGTGTACCAGCAAATTGTAGCATTGCCGTTTCGAGTTTCTCGAGCATTTCCATGTCAAGGTGATTGGTTGGTTCGTCCAGCACCAAGAAATTGCATTCTTGCAAAGAAAGTTTTAAGAGCGCCAAGCGAGCGCGTTCACCGCCACTGAGTTTCGATATTTTCTTATCTTTACTCGAGAATGGAAAAAGGTACGCCCCAAGCAAATCAAAGACTTCTTGGTCTTTTTCAAAAAATGGTTTGATCTCGAGAAACAAGGTGCTGTCAGGGTCAATGCCGCGCAGTTGCTGGTCGTAATACCCTAACTTCACCCTCGAGCCGAGTCGCACCGAAGCTCGAGCATCATCTGAAGGCTCGAGTCCAAGCATGGTCTTTAAGAGGGTGGATTTGCCAGCGCCGTTTCGCCCGATGATCGCAATGCGTTCGCCTTTACGAATCGTGGCTTCTACATTCTTGAATAAACTGCGCTGCCCAAATGCCCTCGAGATATAAGCACCTTGAAAAACCACTTCGCCTGTTTCGGAAGTGTTAAATCCAACTGTGGCAGCGCCTTGCTCTGCCGCAAGTTCATCAAGCACATGCTCGGCGTAACGCTCAGCGCGTTTTGCCATAGCCCTGGCGCGAATTGCCAGTTTTTCGTTGCTATGACCCCACTGACGGGTTTTTTCAGCGCTGGCTTCTAGGCGCTCGAGTTCTTTGAGTTGATTGGTTCGGGTGCGGTCATGGATTTCCCGCTCGGCAAGCCACGCTTTTTTGAAAGCACTGTAATTGCCCGGATAGCGTTTGACATCTTTATTAAACACCAGTGCCGTATCGGTTGCTACGGCATCGAGGAATGCCCTGTCGTGCGAAATCATCAGCACTGCACCCGGATAACCACGCAAAAAGCCTTCTAACCACTCGAGCATGATAATGTCCAAGTGATTGGTCGGCTCATCCAAAAGCAGTAACTCAGGTTGCGCCACCAAAATCTGAGCCAATGCCAAACGGGTGCGTTCACCACCAGATAAACCATCCACTTTTTCAATTTCACGCCCTAAAAAACCAAGACTAGAAAGCACTGCATCCCGCCTCGAGCCTCGAGCATAACCACCACGCAAACGATAATGCTCCTCGAGTTCGTGGTATTCATGGAGTTTTTCTTCATTCTCGAGAAACGGTTCTAGGTCGCGCATGGATTTTTCAAGCGCATCAAATTCAGTAAACGCCGATTCAACCGCCTCGAGAATACTCTGCCCAGCTTCAAACACAGGGTCTTGCGCGAGGGCTTGCACTGATAAGCCCGGGGCGCGAATCACTTTGCCATTGGTTGGTTCTTCGATACCAGAAAGCATTCGCAAAATGGTGGTTTTACCAGCTCCATTGCGCCCCACAACCGCTAAGCGCTCACCTTCGTTGATGGTTAAGTTGCAACCAACCAGCACATCTTGTGAACCATAAAATTTTTCAACATTCTCGAGAACAACCAGCATTTATGTAGTTTAACGTAAGCTCAAACAAAACTCGAGGGCAATTCAAATGAGTTGCCCTCGAGCAAGGTGAGTATGACGCCTCGAGCAAGGTGAGTTTAGTTTTCCTCGAGCAAGCTGAGTTTAGTTTTCCTCGAGCAAGCTGAGTTTAGTTTTCCTCGAGCAGGCGTTCAAATTCGAGTTTACCGCTTTTCACTTCAATTCTCTGCTCGCGGTGCAAACGCACCAGAATTTCTGAGGCTTCAAGTGGCGTAATCTCGAGCAGTTCAGCAATTTCAGCTAAATTACGCTGACTATTGGCTACATCAAGGAAGAGTTTGCTTAAATCTCGTCCAAAGAAAATGTTTTGTGGAATCGTTGGTCTGATTTCATAGATGCCTGGTACTGTGCAAATCTCGAGCATCCCAGCCTTGTAGAGCAGCACCGCAGCTTTGTAGGCTCGCATCCAACCAATTTCAATCACCATGCAGCGCCGCAAAACGCTACGCAACGAGCGCTTACCATTGCAGAGTGCCGCCACCGCCCATTCGTCACTCGAGAGGCTGATCTGGCTGTCATTTGAATGCGGATTCAGGCGCAACACAGAAGCCAATGGTAGGGTTGCGGTTTGCAATTCTTGTAAAATGTTTCGAGCTTCGGACAGTGCAATGTTGACTGGTAATCGGGTAAAAATTTTTGGTGGTATCCCTTCGGTGTTGTAAAGCATAGAACAGGCTTGCCGCTCGGCGACCAAGGCGTTGATTGCCATCAGGATTTGGGTGTTTAAGGCATTGAGTAAGCACTCGGCGGGTAAATGAAAAGGCTCGCCAAGCAGCACTTCACCAAGCCAACGCTCATCTTGGAAACGCACCGCATGTTGTAGTTCGTCTTCGCTGATGACCTTACGGCGCAGCAAAATACTCCCCAGTGGTTCGCCGCCCGAAGCACTGATCAAATCGCCTTGGTAAAAATGCAGGCTGATACCACTTGGAACGAAATCCAACCGCCCAGTCACCTGAGAAGTAGCAAGGCTTTCCAAAAAATCAGCCACTGTCCAATCAACAAAATCCCCCACCAAACTGGGTTTCACATCATGGGTGGTTGTCATCTTTGGAGTCTAGCAAAAAACAAATCACAAAACCCTAACGTGGTCTACTTTGCCAAGGCGTCTCGACATCTGATTGGCGTGGTTTACTCTGCCCACGCCTTAGCACGCTCAACAGCTTTTTTCCAACCAGCATAGAGTTTGTCCCGCTCAACTGCGTTCATTTGTGGTTTAAAGCGCCGCTCGAGTTGCCAAGTGCTGCGAATTGAATCTAAGTTCATTAAACCAGACTCAAGACCCGCCAAGAATGCCGCACCAAGCGCTGTGGTTTCCGTGATTTTTGGACGTTCGACAGGCACACCAAGAATATCAGCTTGGAATTGCATGAGTAAATCGTTGCTGGTCGCTCCGCCATCCACCCGCAACGCCTCGAGTTTCACGCCAGAATCAGCTTGCATGGCTTCTAAAACATCCTTGGTTTGAAACGCCACCGCCTCGAGCGCAGCCCGAGCAATATGCGCTCTGCCTGTCCCTCGAGTTAAACCAATAATCGTGCCTCTGGCATAGGCATCCCAGTGAGGAGCGCCCAGCCCAGCAAAAGCTGGCACAAGATACACCCCGCCGTTATCTGAAACGCTGGCAGCCAATGTTTCAACTTCTTTGGCATCGGTAAAAAACTTCATTTCATCGCGCAGCCACTGCACCACCGCGCCAGCAATAAACACACTGCCCTCGAGCGCATAGGTGGCACTCGAGCCAACTTGCCATGCTGGGGTGGTGAGCAACCCAGATGCACTCGAGACGAGCTTTGAACCAGTGTTGAGGAGCATAAAGCAACCTGTGCCGTAAGTATTTTTTGCCATACCAGTGTCCAAACAGGCTTGTCCAAACAGTGCTGCATGTTGATCGCCAGCCACACCAGTAATTGGCAAATTGTTCAGCGCCTTGGCAATGCCATAACTGGCACTCGAGGCGCGGACTTCGGGCAGAACGGCTCTTGGGATGTTCATCAACTCGAGGATTTCAGTGTCCCACTCGAGGGTTTGGATGTTAAACAGCAAAGTTCTGGCAGCATTGCTTGTGTCGGTGGCATGAACTTCAAATCCAGTTAAGTTATAAATCAACCAACTATCCACCGTGCCAAAAGCAAGTTCGCCAGCCTCGGCTCGCGCTCGAGCATCTGGTACATTCTCGAGCAACCAACGCAGTTTTGTGCCGCTAAAATATGGGTCTAAGAGCAACCCAGTTTTTTGCTTAAATTTATTTTCAAAACCTTGGGCTTTCAGGTCATCGCAGTAGCCCGCCGTGCGCCGGTCTTGCCAAACAATCGCGTTATGTACAGGCTTGCCCGTAGCCCGTTCCCACAGCACCGTGGTTTCACGCTGATTGGTGATGCCAAGTGCCACAACCTCGCCCAAGACCCCAGACAGTGCTTCCCTTGCAGTTTGCAGTTGGGTGCTTAGGATTTCATTGGCATCATGTTCAACCCAACCCGGTTGCGGGTAAATCTGCCGAAATTCTTTTTGCGAGCGGCTGACAATCCGACCATCCTCACTAAAGACGATGGCTCGAGACGAAGTTGTGCCTTGGTCAAGGGCAAGAATATGTTTCATGAGGCTTAGATTCTATACGATAACTCAAGCCAAGATACGAGAAGTAAATGCTTGAGCCTCAGCTTTTGGTTTGTATGATGATGCCAATGACCAAAATCACCAAGCCCATTGGAATCGTAGCTAACGCAGCTTCACTTGGTTTGATTTCTGGCAGTAAGCTCTTTTTTTGCACCAAACTACCCAGACCAATGGCTAACATCAGCACACCACAAAGAATCGTCGCAATACCCATAATCGAATTCTAACCTGCTCGAGTGAGTCAAAAATGGGATGAAGAAAAATTGACATCTATACGCCAATGGCGTAATCTTATTCATGCGGTTTATTGAAACCCCGATTTTTGTACGTGAAATAGACCGATTGTTAAATGATGAGGAACAACGTGCTTTACAAAATGCGATTCTCGAGGATTCTCAGGTTGGTCAAGTCATAACTGGTACGGGCGGCGCTCGAAAAATGCGTTGGGCAAAGGATAGCAGAGGGAAAAGTGGCGGAATCCGTGTTGTGTATGTGGAAATTGAAGATATGATTTGGTTGCTCCTTGTTTACGCCAAAAAGAATGCAACCAACCTGACTGAAGCCGGTAAAAAGGAACTCAAGAAACTCATTGAGAGGTTAAAACATGCCACGCAAACAAAAAGTAAGTGAATTTGAACTGATGCTGCTCGAGAGTGCGCGTCAAGCCGTTGCTATTGCAGAAGGTCAACTCGAGGGAAGAATCACTGAACGGGAATTACCTGTGGCGGAAGCTCGAGCCAAGTTAAATCTACCTCGATCTGAATTTGCTAAGTTGCTTGGCGTGAGTCCACGCACAATTGAGAATTGGGAGCAAAATCGTCGTCAACCCAGAGGTGCAGCCAAGGTGCTGATTGCTGTTGCTCTGCATAATCCAAAGGCGATTCTTAGCGTTTTGTAGGGCTTATTTCTTTTTCTTGTCTTTGTTCAGCCCTGCCAACTCAATGTAC
>JAAFJQ010000247.1 GCA_013298185.1 Deinococcales bacterium | reverse complement strand
GGGCGTGTCCGTGTGCCATTTCTTCGCGGAAACGGTTGACCATTAAAAGTGCGTAATCAATACCTGCGCCCAGTCCGAGCATGGTCACAACCGCTTGAGCGAAACTCGAGACTTCGATGATTTGGGTCACACCAAACATGGCTGCCATGGTCACGGTAATTGAGAACATGCCAACCAAAATCGGAATGCCTGCTGCCACCAATGCTCCGAAGGCAAAAACCAGCACAATTGCAATCAGTGGCAAAGCGGATAACTCGGATTGTTTGGTGTCCTCCTCAGATTTTTCCAGAAAATCCTTGGTGATTGCGCTTGCACCCGTCACATAGACTTTGGTTTGCGGTAAACCAGCCTCGAGAACGGTTTTACGAATCGCGTTGATGATCGGATTGGGTTCGGTTAAACGGGTGCTGAGGATCGTAGCCCGAATCAGTTTGCCTTGCACTTCGCCGGTGAGTTTTAAGGGGCTATCGGCATCAAAACGGGTGACGCTGTTGACCCCTTCTAAACCCTCGAGTTTTTGAACCATGGTTTGATAAGCAGCTAAGAAAGCGGTGTTATCGGTTTGTTTTTCGCTTTCAGTCACAACCAAGGTGGTGTCTACCCGCTCGAGCTTAAATTCATTTTCAATGATTTTATTGACTTGTTCGGCAGCACTACCTGGTAAGGCACTGGCATTGCCCACCAAGTTCTTAGCCGTCAGCGAGGCTGGTAAAGCACACACCAGCAGTAAAACCACCCAGAATCCCAAGATCCAAGCTGGGCGAGTGGCAACCAAATCAGCGATTTTTTTGTACATAATTTTCCTCTGGCAGTCTAGCTTTTCTCGAGCAGCCATCTGCCCTCGAGTGTATGGTTATAGTTTGCACTATTTATCACAAGCTGTAAAGAGACAAACGGTTGTTGGGTGAAAAGCTATGGGCTATGGGCTTTGAGTTGTTCGGCAAACTCGAGTGCCTTGGCTCGGCACACAGGAACATCGGACAACTCAAACGGCTCGAGGGTCATGGAGACCAACTCAAGCGACGCGCCAAGCCAGACAGCCGACACACGCCCACCGCAGACTTGACCAACACTGACATCCGCTTTGAGTTCAGCCAAAACCTCGAGCATGGCAGTCACACCAGCCGCATTAGGTAAACGCGATTCAACATCCATCAGCGTGCCTTTGGCACAATCACGGTTTCGCCACGCTTCACAAAACCTTGTCTTCGCGCCAAGCGCTCGAGATAGGTTTTATCTTGCTTGGCTTGTTTTGCCCGATCCTCGAGCAGTTTTAACTCGAGTTTCAAAGCATTGATTTTTTGCTGCTCGAGTTGAGAAGCCGCGAGCGCATCCATGTGACGGTACAAGGTTGCACCTGTCCAAATCGTGAGCTGCACCAAACCCGCCGCTAACAAAAAAGTCAAGAGCAACTGCGGGATAAAACTCCGCAGTGGACGAATGGTGATTGTTTTCCCAAGACCAGTCACAACGCTTAGCACTGTAGCACATGGTCAAGGAATTGTGCTAGACAGTATGTAAATTACATAATGCGTCTGTCAGCACCAAATTGCGTAAACTAGACGCATGAACCTCGAGCAATTACACCAAACTTGCAGCACTTGCACCGCATGTAAACTTGCACCCACACGACAAAACGTGGTTTTTGGCGAAGGCAATCCCAACGCCCGTTTGATGCTGATTGGCGAAGGACCTGGGCAAGAAGAAGACCGCACAGGCAGACCCTTTGTGGGACAAGCAGGGCAGTTGCTCGACCAGATTCTTGCAGCCGTTGGTTGGTCTAGGGCAGATGTTTACATTGCCAATGTGGTGAAGTGCCGCCCGCCAAACAACCGCAACCCTGAAACCGACGAGGTTGCCGCTTGTGACCACTGGTTGCTCGAGCAGATTCGTTTGATTCGTCCGCAAGTCATCATCACGCTTGGCAATGTCCCAACCCAATGGGCGCTCAGCACCACGTTGGGCATCACCAAAACCCGTGGGCAATGGGCAGAATTCAAAAAACTCAGTGCGCCTATTGCCTTGCTGCCGATGTTTCACCCAGCCTACTTGCTTCGCAATGCGATTCGCACCGTGGGCGGTCCAAAATGGTTGACTTGGCAGGACATCAAAGCCGTCAAAGCCAAACTCGAGGCGATGCCAGAAAAACCAGATCAGACACTCGAGGTTGAGCAGACCACCTTATTCTGAAGTTGAGCAAACCACCTTGTTCTGAAGTTGAGCAGACCTCCAGATTCTCCAGTAAACTACGCCCTATGAACCTCGAGGCAACCCCATGACTTTTGCAGCGCTCTTTGCCTTGGCATTAGCCCCTGCGCTGTTCTGGTTCTGGTTCTTTGCTCGGCAAGACCGCAACCCTGAACCGGCTTGGTTGGTGCTTCGCACCTTTGCTTGGGGCATGGCAATGGTTATTCCAGCCGCACTTTTGGAAGTTGGAATCTCGAGTGCCTTTGGTAGCACCATCATGTTTTTATGCGTTGGCATCATCGAAGAAGGCTGCAAGTTACTGGCGGCGTTATCAGTCGCCAAGCGCCGCGAATTTGACGAACCCATAGACGGCTTAATTTACGCCACAGCAGCCGCGCTTGGTTTTGCGACCTTAGAAAATGCCTTTTACCTGCTCGAGCATGGCGCAGCCTTGATTCTGATTCGCGGTCCGATTTCTACACTTGGGCATATTCTCTTTGCTGGGGCATGGGGTTATGCCATGAGCCTCAAACGTTTTGGTTCTGGACGTTATTTGTTGCGTCGCGGTTGGTTATTGGCAGCGCTGCTGCACACCATATTTAACTTTTTATTGCTCGGTGCGGGTGGTGCGAACGGACTCGAGTGGTTGCTGTTACCTTTTGTTGGGTTAATGATTTTAATGTGGCGCTTAACTGGTTTTTATTATGCTCGAGTTGGACAAGAAAAGCCAATGCCAGGAACAAATGGTCTTGAGTCAATCATACCAAAGGACTAGTTCTTTGCTTAAACTTTTCTTAAATGCTTTCAGGTTTTTTTCATGTGGTTGCTGTCTAAGCTGTCCCTTGTGAAAAACACTTTAGCTTTACTTCTTGCCTTTGGGCTTTCGGGTGCTGCGGCACAAGAATTAACGGTTTCCTATAACTTCGCTGAGGTTCGCACCCCGGTGACTTTAACTGGTGGGCAATTTGAATGGACTCCAACCCCTGACTTAGCGCAACTGCTGATTCCGGGCAGCCTTGAACTCGAGTACCCAGAGGTCAGTGCTTTAACGCTTTTACCGGGCATTACCAATTTGCTGAAATACTTTGAAGGCAAAGAAGTCATGATTTTGCTGGACGATAAAACCACCGTCAAAGCTCGAGTGATTCGAGCGGATTTGGCACTCTTTGAGATTGCTGGGCAGTACCGCCAAATTGATCCAAGCCGCGTGATTTTCCCGAGTCTCGAGGGGGTGCGTTTTGAACCCACGTATCAATGGAAGTTTACTGGTGCGGGTGGTAAAACCAACCTTTCTTACCTGACCAGAGGCTTGACTTGGTCGCCGCGTTATACCCTGAACGTGGCTGGTGATAATGCTCGTCTGACCGCATGGGCAGATATTCGCAACGCTGGCGCAACCCCATACAACGTGCCAGAACTGACCCTTGTGGCTGGTCAAATCAACCTCGAGAGTGTCCAAGAGCAAATCAATTACCAAAGCAACCAAATTCAAAATCGCGCCGTTGACCAAGCCAGTGCTGGCAGTAGCGTCCAAGCAGTTGGTGAGAGCGCTGGTCTACAAATTTTCAAGTACCCCAAAGCCCTGATGCTTGGTGGCGGCACAACCACCAGCGTGCCATTTATCAATACGCCCGCTAAACTCGAGCGAATTCTCGATTACACAGGTGGCTTCCAAGAAACCCCGCGCATGGTTCTGCCGATGCAGCGCTTATACCGCGTGCAGAGCGACCAAGACCTACCCGCAGGTGTGGTCACGGTGCGTGAGGACAACCGCGTCGTGGGGCAAGCTCGAGTCATGGATACACCCAAAGCTGAACGAGCCAATTTATTTGTTGGAGCAGATTTTGATTTGCGCTTGTTACGCACCACCCAAGTTCTCGAGCGCACCAATAAAAGCGCCAAATTCAAAGTCAATTTTACCGTCACCAACACCAAATCCCGCCCAGTCAACATCCGTCTGCGCGAAGCCTTGGGTGGCAGTAATTACAGCCTCGAGGCTATCAGCCTGCCCAACCTACGCCGTGAAACCGAAGGCTTAAACTCGAGCGCCACACTTGCCCCGAATCAGAAGTTTGAGGGTTCGTATACGATTATGTTTAGGTATTGACGAAGGACGAAGGACGAAAGACGAAGGGAAAAACACTTTCGTCTTTCGTCTTTCTCCTTTCTCCTTTCTCCTCTCCCTTTTTGGTATTCTCGAGCCTATGGATCAAAGGCAAGTCGAGCGGAGTGAGCAAGTTCAAAGTGCTTTGGCACAAAATAATTTTGAACTGGCTTTTGAATTGCTCGAGAAAGCAATTGATACTTGTCGTGACCCACGTCAAAAAGCTTTTTTACTGCTCGAGTTGGCTGGGGTGTACACGCTTTTTGGTTTGGGTGGCTTGGAAGGTCTGGGCGAATCCCTGCAGCAAGCTGTGATCACAGATTTTAACCTTGGCTCGAGTACTTTTTATTTGGCTTTACGCGCCAATTGGTTTGCTTTGATGATCGAGCAGCAGACCCTCGAAGAGCCGCGCCGCCTTGGTGCAATTGACATGGCTCGAGATGCCTTAAAAGGCGATGCAATCAGTTGTTTTTACGCTGGCAGTGCCTTGATTGCTTTAGGTGAGCCTGAACTTGGCTTAAGCGCCCTCGAGCCTCTGCGTGACCTGCCCGCGCATTTGCAATGGCGAGCCTCGTCGTGGCGTGGTGGGGCGCTCGAGGAACTAGGGCGTTGGCGTGATGCCAGCCTTGCGTATCATCAGGCAGCCAGTTTGGCAACTGGCTCGGACAGGGCTGCGCTGCTGCAAGATAAAGCCGCAATGTTGCTTGACCTCGAAGAACCCCATGAAGCCCTGAGCGCCCTCGAGGAGAGCCATGCGGCTTTGTTTGGGATTGAATCGCCAATGGATGCTTCGGCGCGGCTGCATTTGGAAGCTCGGGCGCATCTGATGCTCGAGAATCCTCGGCTTGCCAATGAACGAGCCGAAAAAGCCGTGAAGCTCGAAGCCAGTTTTGGACAAGTCAGTTTTTCCTCGGCGCTGGTCTTGGCTCAGAGTTTCGCCGCTCTCGAGGATTGGCAACAAGCCATTCCAGCTTTTGAACGCGCTGTGACTTTAGCTGAGCCAACCGATAAGGGATTTGCGCTGCATGAACTGGGCTTAGCTCAAATGGATGCCGAACACACCGACGATGCCCGCACCAGCCTGAACAACGCCCTGCTCGAGCCTGAGTACCCACACAAAGCCGAGCTTCACGCTGATTTAGCCGAACTCGAGTATCGCCTTGGACAATTTGATGCTGCCGAGCGCCAAGCCAGAATTGCGCTGCAACAAGGTGCAACTGTGCCAGCCAGTTTGTTACTCGCCAACATTGCTTACGAGTACTACCGCTTGGACGAAGCCTTGGAACATTACGCTCGCGCCCTCGAGACAGCAAGTGAAGGCGCACGCGACTGGGTGATTGCCCATCAGATGACCGCTGATACACTGGTGCAACTTGGCTGGCGCAACCCCGAAGCAAT
>JAAFJQ010000246.1 GCA_013298185.1 Deinococcales bacterium | reverse complement strand
CTTCACGCTCGAGCGCTCGGCGTACCAACCCATGAAAAACATCTCGAGCCATGCTGTCAGTATAGCAAATCGCTTTGCATCAGATTTTCCACAATTATTTCGATTGGCAGCTCAATAGACTGCACAATTGCCCCCACAGGTTCTTCGAGCGCCGCAAACTGAGACTCGAGCAGTGAAGGACTAAAAAAATGTTCTCGAGCCGCCAAGCGAGCCGCAATCAATTCTCGGCTGCCTTTCAAGTACACAAACCTCAGCGCTGCGCCTCGAGCCAAGGTTTGGCGGTATTTCTCTTTTAGCGCCGAGCAAGCCAGCACACACGGCGATGCTCGAGTCTCGAGCAGGGTTGCCAGTGCCTCGAGCCAGTCAGCGCGGTCAGCATCGGTGAGGGCAATGCCAGAAGCCATTTTTTGTTTGTTCTGGGGGGAGTGAAAATCGTCGGCATCAAAAAAAGGCAGCTCGAGACGAGTTGCCAAAAGTTGTCCAACGGTGGTTTTGCCACAGCCTGAGACTCCCATGATGATGATCGAGGGTTTCATTCTGACTCGAGAATAATGTTTTCCCAAAGCATGGCACGAGCAAACCTCGAGATATGCTGCACATTGGTTGTGGCAATGATCGCTTCTGGGTCGTTGAGGCTTTGCCACTGACCAACAAGAATCATATCCCCGTCCAGAGCAGCGTCGTCGGCTGTGGGTTGCCCTATTTGTCTGGCTTTTGCCCAATTTGCCGCCGCGTGCTGCATCGCGATGGTGTTGATTGGCAAGAACTCAAAACGCGAAATAAACTGCTCAAGTCGGGCTAAACCATTCACTTTGTTGGCTCGCAGCAATTCACGCCGCAATTCATAATCGGCAATCTCTGGAATAAGAATCTGATGTTTGGCTCGAGCAAGCTCAAGTAACCATGTGGTACAAGCTAAATTCTTTGGATTGGAACTTGGATTTGTGACCATTCCAAGTGGTCCTGTGTCCAGCAGAATCACTCGACTCATGGGGTGAAGAGTTTACGGGCTGAATGGCTTCTATTTTGATCCAATTGCACTTGCAACTCGGCAAATGTTTGGGCTTGCTCAGCCGCATCTTCTGGGTCGTTGTTAGCAATCCACTGCTCGAGCAATGCCACGCCCGTTGCTGGTTGTAAAGTCTGCTCGAGCAAGTAAGTGGCGTACTCTGCGGGCTGCATTCCATGCTGCAAAGCATTTTTGCTTAGAATTTGTTCGGTGCTGGGCGTTAAGACAATCTGTATGGTCATGGCTTACCTCTTGGGAATAGTTTAGCCGATTTTGATTAATTTGGCTTTCCAAAAAATTCTGGCAATTGGTCAGCTGTAACCAAGACTTCTCTGGACTTACTACCCTTATACGGTCCAACAATCCCCATCGCCTCGAGTGCATCTATCAGCTTGCCGCCTCTGGCATGTCCAACGCTTAAACGCCGTTGTAACCTCGAGACGGCTGCATAGCCTTCTTCGACCACCACTTCAGCAGCTTTTTTGATGAATGGATCGGCAAAATCAATCATGCTCGAGTCAACTTTGCCTGTGCTGGCGGCTTCGACCACGCCATCAAAGTCTGCGCCATACGTCTCGCCGAAGTCATCCTCGAAATACTGGCGGCGCAAAAATTCGGTGATTCGGGCGAGTTCAGCCTCGGAGATATACGGTCCTTGGAGGCGTGTGGCTTTGCTTAAACCTGGGCGGTAAAACAACATATCGCCGTTGCCTGTTAAGCGCTCTGCGCCTGTGCTGTCCAAAATGGTGCGGCTATCAATGCCAGAGGATACCGCAAAGGCAATTCTGGCAGGCACGTTGACCTTGATTAAGCCCGTGAGGACATCGGCGCTCGGGCGTTGCGTGGCAAGCACCAAGTGCATTCCCGTAGCTCGAGCCATTTGTGCCAAGCGCATGATGCTGGCTTCGACTTCTTTGGGGGCGGTAATCATCAAATCGGCAAGTTCGTCTATGATGATGACCAAGAATGGCAGCTCAGGGTCGCCTGTGGCTCGGGCTTTTTCGTTGTACTGCTCGAGATTCTTAGCTTGGACTTCGGACATCATTTTGTAACGCCGTTCCATGTGCGCCACGCAGCCAAGCAGCACCCCTGCGGCATCGTTGGGGTTAGTGACAACAGGGCGCACCAAATGCGGGATGCCGTCGTAGGGGGTCAGCTCGACCATTTTTGGGTCTATCATCACAAAGCGCATCTGGGTGGGCAGATAACGAAACAATAAGCTCATAATCAGCGTGTTGACACACACCGATTTACCCGAGCCTGTGCTACCTGCAATCAGCAGGTGCGGCATCCGCACAAGGTCGTCCACAACCATTTCGCCATCAATGCTTTTGCCGAGCATCAGAGGCAGTTTTTGCTTACCGCTCTGAAAACTTTTACTTTCGATACCTTGCCTGAAGGTGATTGGTTCACGTTCTAGGTTCGGCACTTCGATACCCACCACACTTTTGCCCGGCACAGGTGCTTCAAGGCGAATACCACCCACGGCTAAGACTCGAGCAATGTCGTTTTGCAAACTGGCTATACGGGCAATTTTCTCGCCTGGGGCGGGTTCAACTTCAAAGCGCGTGACCGTAGGTCCTCGAGCAAAGGTCAGCACTTTGGCGTTAATCCCAAAGTTCTTAAAGGTCTCGTCCAGAATCGCCCCGCGTTCACGGGCGGCTCGGTCAAATGCCACCATGTCAATGCTCGAGACTTGCATTGGGTCAAGAAAAGCCGTGGTTGGCACTTGAATGGGAATTGCCCCAGCCACTTTGCTTGGGTCAAAGCGCAGGCGCTCACCAACACCAGAATCAGCGATACCAGGCGCGATGCCTTGGTTGTCCTGAAAGTGTTTTTCGGTGTTCTGCTGCAAATTCGCAGCTTTTTTATCTCGAGCCGCTTCCATTTTCTGAGCAGCCCGCTCGGCAGGCGAAACCCATGTGCTTTCTTGCCAAGGCGGGGAATCATCTTCGTCCTCGAGTCCGATGTCAACCGTTTCCAAGCCACCTTGAATCAGACGGTGTGCATCCTCGCCCGAGACAAACTGACCATTGGGGTACTCGAGTTCAAAAGTGGCGTTGTAGATCACATTTTCTTGGTTTTTGCGGTCAATTTCATCCCAGATCACTTGGGTTTGTTCTAAAGCCACAACTTGAGCCGCTTGTGTCACCAGATTGCGCTCGAGCGAATCCAAATCGGCTGTCCAGTGCGACAATTCGGGCAGGACATCCGCGCCACCGTTCTGCAAACTCGACTCGAGGTTCTTGGTAAACGCCAACACTTCGGCTTCGCTGCGATGCTCGAGCCTTGCCACAAAGTCATTCCAGCCCGCCAAAGGTGCAACCCGTGTCAGCAGATGCTCGGCTTTGACCCGCAGTTTTTTGTTGCGATCCAAGCGCTCGGCGTGGCGGTCAAGTTCCAAGCGCAAATCCGATGGGCGCAGACTACCCGCCAAACTGCGGCTGGCGTTGTCGCGTTCACGCACCAATTTACGTTCGGATTCTTCGATGCCCTTGGTTTCGAGTTGCAAAGCGCGGCGCACATCCTCGAGTGCCAGTGCCGCAGGGTTTTTTGATAAAGTCGGGTTTTGCAGTTGCTTGCGGGCTTCTTCGATCAGCAAAAGCGCCCCAACTTCCTCGAGCGCCAAGGATTCAGCAATGTCCTTACCTCGAGCTTGGGTGAACGCACCAACCCTTGAGCGGTACTCGGTGGCTTCGTCGCGCAGAGCCATCAGACGGGTTTCATCGGCATCTTGAATGGCATCACTGCTACGATCAATTTCACGCTTCCAAGAAGACAAATCACTCGAGCCAGTGTATAAATCTTGAAGCTCGAGAATATCGCGGCTGGCACTGTCAAAACCACGCCGCGCCGCAATTTGCAGGCTCAGGCGATTGGTGGCATCCTTGGCTTTCTTGGCGGCTGCACCAGTGGCACTGGCTGCGCCAAGTAAACCCAAACTGGTGATTCGAGCGGCGGCTCGAGCAATGCGGGTGCGTTGCCAACCAAGGGTCAGTTCAATGCCAAGGCTGCCCAAAAAAGCAATCAAGAGCAGCGCCAAAGGCGTGACGACTTTCATTGGTGTGACCACACTCGAGGCGAGGCTACCCGCCAGTTTGGTATCAAAAAAAGCTGTGCCGAGCAAGCCAGCCACGGTCATCACCAGAATGCCAAGCAAGACTCGAGCTGCCAAGCCGACTTTGCGTTTCAAAAGTAATAAGCCACCGAAAACCAAAAAAGGCAAAGGCAAATAGTACATTCCCAAGCCCAACGCACCGCGCAGGGTTTTTTGCCAAACGGCAAACGCCGCGATACTCGGAGGAGCAAACACCGTGAACAACGCCACCACAGCCACACCAAATAAAATCAGACCAATGGCTTCAACATCGGCTCTCGAGGCTGGGCTTGGAGCAGCAGCGACGGCTTTCTTGCGTTTACGAGCCGCTCTGGGCTTGACAACGGGAGGGGGTGAGACTTCGGGACTCGCCATAATTGGCAGTCTAGCATACTGCTGCTCGAGGTTCTATTTTCTGCAATCACAAGATGTAGTGGTGTCAGAGTTAAGGATTCCAGAACTCGAGGTTTTTGATCCCACCAAAGTCTCGGTAATTGTTTGTCCAAACAGGAGTGTTTAAGCGCAGCGCGGTTTGAATCACAATTGCATCCTCGAGTGTGGCTTTCCACTTGTTCATTCGCACAATAAAATCTAGGGCATCTTGAATCGTCTCGGGCGTGGTATTTGGAATTTCCAGTGTCTCGAGCATGGCTTGGGTGGCAAGGTG
This sequence comes from Deinococcales bacterium, assembly GCA_013298185.1. GTDB lineage: Bacteria > Deinococcota > Deinococci > Deinococcales > JAAFIG01 > JAAFIG01. Next base: position 922 of record JAAFJQ010000246.1, on the reverse strand, counting down.
CATGGCATTGGCACTGACATCAAAAAGAAGGCGTTTGGCTACTTCGAGAACCACACACGACGGCGCAATCAGTCGGGTATTGGCTTCATAAAGAAAAAACATCCCACTCGAGGCTAAGTCATGGTCTGGGTCACGGTCATTAAAAAAAGCAAGCAATACCCCCGTATCAAGTACCAAACGATGTGGACTCATGGATAATCAAAGCCTCGTTTGGTTGGTTCATCTTCGGGACGTTCGCGTTCATCCTCAGCAATTTCTTCGGGGCTGCGTCGGTCACGTCGGTCAAAAGAAACAAAACCCGCTAACTCGAGGAGCTTATTGCGTTTTGGACGAATTTTGTTCTCCAAGGCAGACTGCACCAAGCTCGAGAAATTCTGCTCTGGATGGTCAGCAAGGTAGTCTTTGACGGCATTCTCGAGATCGGCGGGCAAATAAACAGTGGCTTTCATAAGAGTATCTTACATTATCCTACATTGTTTTTGATGTGGATCTCGAAGGTATTTTTGATGTGAAACTTTCCCGACTCGAGTCTCGTAACACCAACCATGGATGCTAAAAAACTGGCTCAGAATTTGGCTCGTAACCTCCCACGCAACGCGGCTTCGCTGATTGCACAAGGCTTGAAACTGATTCCGGGTGAGATTCCCAAAACGGTGTACCTCGAGTTAAAAGGCGATTACCCTGTGTTTGCGCCGAAATCCCCGTTACCGATTCCAATTCCATTGCCCGGGCAGAAGAAAACCGAAACCCTCGAGGAGTTAAAGAACCAACTCGAGGCGGTTGCTAAGGTCAATGGCGTTGAAGAAGTGGTGATTCTCGAGCGTGGCTTTGGTGGCGGTTTATCGAGTGCCTACGCGATTCATCAGATGCTTCACAACTTAAAGGAATCGGGCAAGAATGTGCTGTTCTATGCCGATAGCTT
>JAAFJQ010000245.1 GCA_013298185.1 Deinococcales bacterium | reverse complement strand
CAGTCAAAGAAATCGGGAAAAGCTGTCTTGCATGGGTCAGCAGTGCCAAGTTGCCTGTGCCAATTAGACCGAACAAAAAGTAAACCACATACAAAATCCCTAATTCGACTCGAGCCGCCATTGCCATTTCACAAAGCATCAAACCAAACAAGGCAGCTATGGCAACTCGAGTTGCACCAAGGCGGTCTACCAAAAAGCCCATGATGCCATAACCGATGACCGCACCCAAATTGAGCAAAGTGAGCAGTACCCCTACTTGTGGTTTCTCGAGTTGGTAGACATCGAACAAAAACTTGCCACCCCAAAGGCTTTGGATGCTGAGCAACCCGCCAGCCGCGAATAAATTCAGAAATGCCACGCGCCACAACCTCGAGTCAAAGTAATTGAGGTGGCTGGAAGTGGTTTGCACTGGCTCGAGTACAGGCTGATGCACCGACTCGAGGGCATCGCCGCTTGGGGTGTTTCGCACCAAGAAAAAAATACTCAGTGCCACCAGCAGCGTTAGCCCTGCACCAATCAAAAACACCGAGCGCCAACCGTACAAACTCGAGAAACTGGCTAATGGGCTGGCAGCAAAGAACGACCCGAGTGTGCCAATGGACATCAATGCCCCAATGGCTGTGGCGTAACGCGAAGCTGGAAACCACGCAGCGAACGCTTTGAAGGCTGCCATCAAACAACCCGCTAAGCCCGCGCCCAACAGCGCTCGAGCTGCGGCGGCAGCCGTAAAGCCCTCGGCGCTCGAGAAAAGCAGTGCGCCAAGCACCGCCACAGACAGCAAAACGGGCTGCACCAGTCTCGAGCCATATTTGTCCAATGCCCAGCCAATAACAGGCTGACTACCCGCAAATGCCAAGTAAAACAAACTGGTCATCAAGCCCAAATTGGCGCTGTTGAGGCTTAATTCGGCAATCAAATCTTCAGCAATAACCGCGTTGGCGCTGCGGAAAAAATACGATAGAAAATAAGCGGCGGTCAGGGTGATGAACACCAAAGCAGCACTCGAGGCAAAAGGCACAGTGAAGAGCATACAAGAACATGACGAAGGACGAGGGCAAAACCAAACTGTAGGGGTCAGGCACGCCTGACCCACCAACAACCAATGACGCACCATTGACAAATCGGAATTTATTTCTGTACAAAACTCCCCTCGGCGCTCGAGGAAAGAGTTTGGTGTTTATTGGGTGAGGCGCAGCACAACGGCTCTGACCATTTCGACTTGCCCAGCTAAACTTGGGTGCAAACCATCTGGTAAGAAGTAATCGGGATTTTCGTTCAGCACATCTTGGATGTCCACAATCAAATCTGGAATCGAGCGTACTTGCTCGGCGATTGGCTCGAGGTTGGCGTTGTACCACATGGTTTCAGCGCTGGCAAACCAAGGAAAAACCGCTAACTGAGCTTCAATCACTCGAGGCGGGGTCAGCCAAACCCGAGTTGCCTTGGTTTTAGCCATCATCCAAGAGCGCAGAATCTCGAGGTTGCGCTGGGTTTCGGCAACCAGTGGCGCTTTGGAGTGTGCGCCATGACTTCGAGCATCGTTCGTGCCAATCAGGGTGATGATCCAATCTGGCTCAAGTGGGATCAGCGTGGCAAAGCGCGACAAAACATGCACGGTGGTATCACCTGAAATTCCTGCATTAACAATTTCGATTTGGTCGTCGGAGCGGCGAATGTGCAGCAGCACCCGCAGAATCTCGAGCCAACTGCAAGAATCATCAGTGATGCTATCGCCCAAACCGATGATGGTTTGCCCAGCCTTGAAGGGCAGTGCATCGACTCGAGCCGCGAAGTCGGCATCTTCTAAAAGCTGCTTGGCAGCTTGATGTACGCTGTTTTTGATGTTCTGCTCGATTGCTAAAAACTGCTCGAGGCTCAGTCCAAACAGGGCAGCAATCGCACCATCGGGCAATTGTGTGCCGCCGGGAATGGCTTGAACCAGTTTTCTTGGATGGCGAAATTGAATCAGTGCTTGCAGCAATTCTGGGGGCATGGAAGAGATTCTAAAACAATTTGCCGTGGTAGGGGCGTAGCGTGCTACACCCCTACGGAAGACAACGGTTTTTTATAGTGACCAAACTGTAGAGCTAAAACTACAATCCATAACAACCTAAACCCGTAGGCTCGAGGCATGATTCTTGTTTGGCATCGCGCTGACCTTCGCACCCACGACCACCCCGCCTTGGCAAACGCTGCGGCTCGAGGTCAGTGTCTACCGTGCTTTGTGCTTGACCCAAGGCTGCTTAGCACCCCATACACCGGCAACAACCGCATCCAATGGCTCTATGCTTGCTTGGCAGCCCTGTCCGAGTCCTACCGCGCCCTTGGCTCGAGCTTGGTGCTGGTCGCGGGTCGCCCAGAACAAGAACTCTTGCGCTTGGCTAGAGAAACGGGTGCAAAAGCGGTCTATGCACTTCGCAGTTACGAACCCATCGGTGTGGCTCGAGATGCACGGGTCAAAGCTGCACTCGAGGCAGCAGGGATTGAATTGAAATTCTTTGCAGGGGATTGCATCCTCGAGCCGGGGTCAGTGCTGAGCGGTTCTGGAACGCATTACAAAGTCTTCACACCGTTTTGGCGCACTTGGAGCAGCCTTCCAATGTCCGAAATCCAGCCAACCCCAAAGCACCTCGAGCCACATGCTGTCCCCAGTCTCGAGTTACCCAAAATTTCTGCCCTGCTACCACTCCCAGAAGCAGGTGAACACGCCGCCATGCAGCGTCTCGAGCAGTTTATTCGCCGCGTTGGGCTGCATTACGAAACCCAGCGTGATTTGCCCAGCATCGAAGGTACAAGCCGTTTATCGCTTGATTTGCACCTTGGTACGATTTCGCCTCGGGTGGCAGCCTCTCGAGCCAGCCAAGCGGGGATGACAGCGTGGGTGCGCGAACTCTGTTGGCGCGATTTCTACCGCCATATCTTGTTGGCAGAACCCCGCCTCGAGAATGAAGCCTTTAAAAGCGAATGGAATACCTTCCCGTGGCGCGAGGATGCACTGGATTTGGATGCTTGGCGCACTGGCAACACGGGCTACCCAATTGTGGATGCTGGAATGCGTCAACTGAGCAGCACGGGCTGGATGCACAACCGCGTGCGAATGATTGTCGCTAGTTTTCTGTGTAAGCACCTGCTGATTTCTTGGCAGAGCGGCGAGGCTCACTTTAATCAGCTTTTACTTGATGGCGACCTGTCCAGTAACAATGGCGGTTGGCAGTGGAGCGCTGGTTGTGGCGTGGATGCTGCGCCTTACTTTCGGGTTTTTAATCCAGTTACCCAAGGGCAGAAATTTGACTCGAGCGCCGAGTACATCAAGCGCTACATCCCAGAACTCGAAGGCTTACCGAACAACGAAGCCCATCAACCTTGGACGGGTTTGCGCCCACCGAAATCGTACCCAGCGCCAATTTTGCCGCTTACCCTCGGCAGAGATCGTTTCCTCGAGACTGCCAAGCAGCACCTCAAAGCATCGAACCCTGAAAATCTGTTACCCTAATAACCGATGAAAACATTTCCTGCAACCGATGCCAATGCCTACAAAGGCGTGGCGCGAAACTGGGCTTCGACCGTGACCGTAGTGACCGCCAAGCGCAAAGCCGAATTTGTCAAAGATGGCGCACCTGAACAAGATGGCTACACTGCTACAGCGTTTTTAACCATCAGCATTGACCCGCCAATTATTTTGGTTTCGCCAACCAATGGTGGCAGTGCGTACTCAATGCTGGCTGAAACCGATCACTTTGCGGTCAGCATCCTCTCGAGCCAGCAGCAACCGATTGGTGATGCTTTTGCTAAACCCTCGAGTGAACGGGTTAGCAATTGGGAGAAATTTGCTTGGCAACCAGATAGCAATGGTAGCCCGATCCTTGAAGGCAGTTTAGGGGCTTTCAGCGCTAAAATTCGTCAACTCATCCCTGCTGGCGATCATACGATTGTGCTTGGCGATGTCACTGAAATTCATCATGGCGATGTTGGCGAGCCATTGATTTACTTTAACCGAGGTTACAGTAAACCTGGCAGTCTTTAAGTAATCTTGAATTATAAACGCCTTTTAAGCAATCCTCATAAGAACTAGGACAGAAGGCTGCTATGGTGTTACCAGTTCGCTAGTCAAGGAGGAACACATATGAAATTTAAAGCCTTACTCAGTGCCGCATTCGCCCTCTTCTCTGGATTTGCATTCGCGCAATCCAGCCCCGGTCTTTCCCCGCAAGCAATTGTGGTCAACCCAGCTCCAACCAGCCTTAAAGTCAATGTTGCTGTTAATAAAGCAGGAGCTAACCCGCTTTACACCGAAGGTGAACGCCTGCAAATCTCGATCAATGTCAACCAAGATGCGTATGTTTATGCGTTTAACATCACATCCACCAACGAAGTGATTGTTTTGTTGCCCAATGGTTTTTCCAACGGCACACCATTGATGCGTGCCAATGAAACCCGCACCTTCCCTGGACCCAATGACCGTTACACAATTGATGTGACTGCACCATTTGGACAAGAAAAAATCTTTGCTTTGGCTTCCAAAACCCCGCTTGATCTTTCGAGGGTGATTCCTCAAGTCACCAGTGGTAACTTTACCCAAGCCACGGTGCAAGGAACTGGTTTGGCTCGCCCCTTGGCTTTGGTTGTGACCCCATTGCCACCTCAGGATTGGACTTCTGATTACGTGGACTTCCGCACCCAAGCTCGAGTTGTGGCTCAAACCACTGGTACACTGCAAGTCAACAGCAATGTCAATGGCGCTCAAATCTTTGTGGACAATGTCTTGGTTGGCAATACCTCAGTCACCATTCCTGCCAATGTTGGTCAACGCAGCGTGCGTGTCTCGGCAAACGGCTATTCCGATTTCAACCAAGTGGCGACGGTACGCGGTGGTCAAACCACAATCATCAATGCCAACTTGCAATCAATTGTTCAAAATGGCACGATCACCATCCTGACCAGCCCAGCCGATGCGACTGTGTTTGTTGATAATGTCCGAATTGGCAATGGTCTGCAAACTGTCCCAGTTACCCCCGGTCAACACACAGTGCGTGTCACTGCCAATGGCTACCAAGATTTTAATACCACCGTCAATGTCGGTAGTGGTGCAAACATCACTGTTCGTGCGACCTTGCAAGCCATTATCCAAAATGGTGTTTTGCAAATCAATGTTCCAAATGGCGCTCAGGTCTTCATCAATGGTGGTTCGGTTGGTACGAACTCAGGGCGGATCACTGTTCCAGCGGGTCAGTATGCCATCCGTGTGGTCTTGAATGGCTTCCAAGATTTCAACACCACCGTCAGTGTCCAAGCTGGTCAGACCACCGTGGTCAATGCCAACCTCCAACCACTGTCTGGTAGCCTTGTGGTTCGCAGCAATGTTGCAAATGCTCGAGTCTTCGTCAATGGTAACGAAGTCGGTACAATCGGCAATGACGGCGTCCTGCGCGTTGACAACCTGCCTGCTGGCAATCACGAAGTGACCATTGTTGCTCCTGGTTTCCGCACCCAAGTCCAACAATTCAGTATCCGTGCTGGTAGCATCACCGAGATTTTTGCTAACTTGGCTCGTATCTAATTTCAGCTTTCCCGAGAACCCCCCAAGTCTTTTGGGGGGTTTTTGTTATGTAAAACACCTGATAAAACTTATCAACTACTTAAACTGTTCCCCGTGAGCCTCGAGACTTTAGAACAACAAGTGCAGCACTTTGAAGCACTGGACAACAACGCCCGAATCAGAGCTTTGATTGAACTGG
>JAAFJQ010000244.1 GCA_013298185.1 Deinococcales bacterium | reverse complement strand
GGTTAAGACAACGGTGGCTCGAGGATGCGCGTGAAGTTGTACGGAGGTACGAATGAAACCAGAGTATGCAGCACACACGCCACGCGATGCCAAAGACCCAAATTCACCTTGGCACGAGTTGCTTGAGCATTTGGAAACCGTTGCACGAGATGCGGCTCTTTTTGCCAGTAAATTTGGTGCGTCCGAAATTGCACATTGGGCTGGAATGCTCCATGACGCGGGGAAATTTAGTGGTGCTTTTCAAGCCTATTTATGGGAAGCCCATGTTGCAAAACGTGATAGTAAACCACAACCAGAAAAAGGCAAAGCACCTCACGCAATGACAGGTGCTGTCATCACAAGATTTTTTGCCTTAAATGATGAATTGGCAAGAGGCTTAGAGTTGCCTTGGGTAATTGCAGCACATCATGCAGGGCTAAAGTCTAAAGCTGATTTACTCGATAGTATCGAAGAAAAAAGCGAAACTGCTTTGGTACAAGACGGAGTGCAAAAAGCCTTTAGCTGGAAAAAATTAGCAATACTGACACAAGAAAATTTTGAATTTCCACAAACTCATTTTCAAACAAAACTTGAGCGCGAATTTTTTGTCCGAATGTTGCTCAGTTGTTTGGTAGATGCAGACCATTTAGATACCGAAGCCTTTGGAAGCCCCCACAAAAGTAAAATTCGAGGGGAAGATAAAGAACCCTTGGAGACCTTACTTGTAAAGTTGAAATCGGCACAACTTGAGAAAATAGCTCAGGCAGAACAAAATGAAGTTAATTTAATTCGTACTGAAGTCTACTACCGAGCTTTAGAACGCGCTTCTGAGTCGAAAGGTTTTTTTAGACTCAGTGTTCCTACAGGTGGTGGAAAAACCAGAAGTTCGCTTGCATTCGCACTACAACACGCCATTTTGCATAATTTAGACCGAGTCATTTATGTTGTGCCATATTTAACGATTACACGCCAAATTGCACAAGACTTTAGTGAAGTTCTTGGCGCAGAAAATATTCTCGAGAGTCATAGCGGTGTTCAACATGACCCAAACGAAGGCGAAACATGGACTAAACTAGCGGCAGAAAACTGGGATGGAAAGATTATTGTCACTACAAGCGTACAGTTTTTAGAAGCCTTGTTTGCTCGGAAACCTTCTAAGTTGCGAAAACTACATCGAATCAGCAAGGCAGTGATTATTTTTGATGAAGCACAAACCCTTCCTGCCCCGTTACTGACACCAATTATGGATGTTTTGTATCATGTGGTAAATACTTATGACTCGAGTATTGTATTTTGTACAGCGACCCAACCAGCCCTAGATTCGGGAAGCGGATTTCCAGATTTACAGAGCCGAGAAATTGCACCAGACCCAAAACGTCTTTTTCGGAATCTCGAGAGGGTCAAGTATCAATTTTCGTGGGAGGCATGGGACTGGCAACGCATTGCAAATGAATTATCTAACCACCAACAAGTGCTTTGTGTGGTCAATACCCGAGCGCACGCTCGAGCTATTTTTTCGGCACTGAATGACCCTGAAGCAATTCATTTAAGTACCCATTTATGCGGCGCTCATCGTCAAAAACAAATCGAAAGAATCCAAGCAAAACTCGAGCAGAAGCAACCATGCCGCGTCATTTCAACCCAATTGATTGAAGCAGGAATAGACCTTGATTTCCCAGTTGTGTACCGAGCTTTTGCACCTTTAGATAGCATCGTACAAGCGGCGGGTCGTTGTAACCGCAACATGAAACTATACCCAGAAAAAGGTTTGGTGGTGGTTTTTCAGCCAGAACAATTGGGCTTACCCAAAGGCGTTTATGAAGCTGCAACCCATAAAACTCAAAACTGGTTACGCAAAGGAATTGATTTAAATGCTGCCGATACATTTCATAAATACTTCACCGAATTGCATAACGCCACAGATACAGATGCTCATAAAATCCAGAGTTTACGCGAAGATTTTGATTACCCAAATGTTAGCCAAGAATTCCGAGTGATAGAAGATGATACCAAAGCGGTTTTGGTAAGACAATACGCTCCTGAAGTTATCGCAGCCATTCTTAGCCAACCGTTTAACCGTCAAACAATGCGAAAATTACAACCTTACCTTGTGAATGTTTTCAAAAAACAACTCGAAAAACTAGACCGCGCCGCCCTGATTCGACCTTGTGCTGAACACCCTGATTTGCTCGAGTGGGTAGGTAAATATGACGAAAATCTTGGAATTCTCGAGGAGGTGAACGTGGAAATGACCGTGATGTAAGACGGGCGCATCAGATAGTAATAAAAGGAGTGTGAAATCTTGCCAACCAATAATGCTGTTCGTCTAAAAATCTCGAGTGATTTTGCTTGCTTTACTCGCCCCGAGAACAAAGTAGAGCGTGTTTCTTATGATGTCATCACACCAAGCGCGGCTCGAGGAGTGCTGGAAGGTATTCTCTGGAAACCCGAAATGCGTTACCGAATCACCGAGATTTGGGTGTTGAAACCAATTAAGCGATTTTCTATTGTCCGTAATGAAGTCCAAAGTGTAGTTGTACCAAAAACAGCCAAAGGTTGGGCGCAGAGCGGAGCTGGAGGATATGCGGCTGACGACAACCGTACACAACGCCATTCACTTATTTTACGCGATGTTGAGTACATTATTCATGCCGAAATAGACTTGATGCCTCGAGCCAGTGACCCACTGCCTAAGTATCTGGAAATGTTTTCACGGCGAGTCGAAAAAGGGCAAGCACACCGAATGCCATATTTGGGCAACCGAGAATTTACAGCTAATTTTGAACCAGTGGATGGTTCGGAAAAAGCAATACCAGAAGATAACGAATTAGGCAGAATGCTGTTTGATCTTGAATTTGCGACCCAGAAAAAAGGCGGTATCAGTTTTAAGCAGCACTCACCAAACGGTAGCACATGGGTGGATGGTGTGGCAAAACCTAAATTCTTTCGCGCCAAACTCGAGCAAGGCATTTTGCGTGTGCCGCAAGAATTATATGGGGGTATTTGATGTTGCTTGAGCAATTGGTGGCTTATGCCGAACGCCTCGAACGAGACGGGAAATCCCTACCGTTTATGTACCAAGAAACAAACGTGCCTTGGGTAGTTAAGCTCGATTCGACAGGTCATTTTCTTGACCTTGAACGAACCTCCGATGGGCTTGGAAAAAAAGCAGACCGAGGTAAACCATTACCTATTCCTAAAATTAAGCGCACAGGCGCAAAAGCCGCCTTACTTGCCGATGACCTAGAATATGTTTTTGACCTTGCTACGCCAGAAAACACGCCTGAGACTCGGAGTAAAGCCCTTGAAAAGCGCCAGTTATTTCTCGAGGAAACCCGAGCTTGCTTGACTGCTACACAAGATTCAAATGTTCAAGCAGTTTTGACCTACTTAGAGCAATTACCTGAAAATACGCCAGCTTTTCCTGAAGGAACAACCCCAAAAGACAAAGTAACCTTTGAAATAGAAGGGCGCAAAGTAACAGCTTTAGAGCCAGTACAAGCATTTTGGGCAAGTAAATACTCGAGCGATGATGACGACGAAGCACCAAGCACCAAAGATGCTGCCTTTATTGCCGAATGTCTGATTACAGGAAAAATTGGTGCGGTGATGCGCCGCGAACCGATGCCAATCAAAGGTGGTCTAATTCCCGATGGTCATACCGCTGGTATGGGTTTTATCAGTGCCGATAAACCAGCCTTTGAATCTTATGCCCTTCGCAACTCCGAAATTGCCCCTGTTCGCACAGAAGTCGCTGTAAAATATGCAACCGCACTCAATACCTTGCTCTCAGATGCTAAAACACATTTACGGGTTTCCCCTGTGGTTTTTGCATTTTGGACTCGAGCAGTAGAAACCCCAGATGTTGTTGGTTTTCTCAAAAAACCAAATGGTCATGCACTCTTAACCAAATACCTAAGTGGGCAAAGTGTTACGAATGAAATCAAAAGCACTCGTACAAGCCAGCACGTTAAAAAACATATTTCCAGTGCTTTCACGGGAAATATATTCGATAACCTTGAGCCAGACGAATTTTACTGTGTTTGTTTATCTGCTTATACAAGTCGTGTGGTTGTTAGAAATCATATTACCAGTACCTTGCGAGAAGTTGGCGAGAATTTAGCTGTTTACATAGCCACACAAAACTTAATTGATACCGAGCCAATGGGTGTATTTGAACTAGCTGCCAGCTTGTATCGAGATGCCAATAAAGAGCAAACAGCACAAACCGTCAATGTCTTGCTTGGGTTTGCACTTGAACGTACACCCTTGCCACAACATTACCTAAACAGCCTTTCCAATCGCAATCGAGCCGAACAACGAATCACCAAGCCTCGAGCCGTACTCACCCGCATGACTTTAATTTCACTGGAGGAAATAGAAATGGATGAACTTATTGCTTTACAACCCAACCATCAAAGCCCCGGATACCAACTTGGGCGCTTAATGTCTGCCTTGGAAAATCTGCAATGGATGGCACTGGTCAAATATGGTAGCAGTAGCAAAATCAATACGACTGTCACCGACAGATTTTACGGCTCAATCTCAAGTACGCCTGTTTTAGTCTTTGCGAATGTCATGGCAGGCGCACAAGACCACCTCTCGAGAATCCGCAAATCTGACCCTGCGGCTCATTACGGGGAGGATTCGCGGTTACAACAAATTCTAGGGCAACTTAAAACCATCCCAGAAGTGCTTGAACCCGTAGACCAAGCCTTTTTTAGTCTTGGCTACTACCACGAAAAAGCAGATCGTTTTGCCCGAATTCAAGATGCTAAAGAAGCAAAAAAGGAGAACCAATCATGATTCATTTAGATGCCAGCAAACGCCACGATTTTGTACTTTTCTTTGATGTCCTAGACGGCAACCCAAATGGCGACCCAGATGCTGGAAATTTGCCACGTACTGATCCACAAACAGGTCAAGGACTTGTGACCGATGTCGCAATAAAGCGCAAAATCCGCAATTATGTAGACGAATTACACGGTTCAGAAGAACGTTTCAAGATTTATGTGCAACAAGGTGCAATTTTGAACAATCAAAACACCCGAGCTTATACCGCCCTTAATATCAAATCGAAATCCAAAGAAGAAAGTCCAGGAGTACGTCATTGGATGTGCGAGAACTTCTTTGACGTTCGGGCATTTGGTGCAGTCATGAGTACAGAAGTCAATTGTGGACAGGTGCGAGGACCCGTACAACTGACATTCTCAAGAAGTGTGGACAGAATTCTGCCATTGGATGCGGCGATTACTCGAGTTGCTTTAACCAAAGCCGACGAAAAAAATACAGTAAAAGGTGATGATGGAGAAGATACTGCCCGAAGTGGAACAATTGGGCGAAAAGCCTTTATCCCATATGGTTTATACGTGATGCACGGCTATTACGTCCCAAGTTATGCCAAAGATACAGGTTTTGATAACACAGACCTCGAGTTACTTTGGAAAGCCCTGATGAATATGTGGGATTTAGACCGAAGTGCCAGTCGAGGGCAAACTGCTTGCCAAGGTTTATACGTCTTTAGTCATGACAGTGCTTTGGGGAATTATCCAAGTCAACAGCTTTTCAAACGAATACAACTTGAGAAAGTTGGTGTGGCTCGAGATTTTGCTGCCTATAAAAATGGGTTGGTTATCAATGACACTGATCTTCCTAATGGCGTGACCTTAACACGTTTACTCGAGGGTTAAATCATGACCGACACAACCCAGATACCACTCTCGAGCCTGATGCACTACGCCTATTGCCCACGCCGCTGTGCCTTGATTCACCTCGAGAAC
>JAAFJQ010000243.1 GCA_013298185.1 Deinococcales bacterium | reverse complement strand
GCCCTGCTTTTGCACATGGCTTTGGCTGGTCAGGGCGAGGCGAGCGACCATGCCCGTCAGGTGCGTGTTTATGGTCAAGACAGCCTCGCCCCTACGGTTTAGGGTTTGGCACGCAGCTCGAGAATGCCACAAAACAAAAACGGCAATTCAAAACCATTTACCTCGTAGGGGCGAACCTTGTGTTCGCCCTGCACAGGCAAAAGGCTTTGGCATCAATAAATGCGAGGGTCTGGCTTGCAATGAACGCGGCGCAGACCCCTCCGACGCGCTTCGCTCGCCACCTCCCGCTACCTAACGGTAGGGGAGGCTTTAAGAGTGTGGTTTTTTGGGGTGGGGTGTGAGGCTCGAGATGGCGACTGAGACGACTTTGACGACTTGCCCTTATTGCGCGGTGCAGTGCAGTTTTGAACTCGAGCATTCGGATGGTCAGCTTTTGGCGGTTCGTAGTACGCCGAGTTGCCCTGTGGCTCGAGGTTCGGTGTGTAAGAAGGGCTTGGCGGTGCTGGATGAACCAAGCCACCCGGAGCGGTTGTTGACTCCTCTGGTGCGTAAGAACGGTGTTTTAGAACCCGTCAGTTGGGATGAGGCTTTAGCTCGAGTCTCGAGTGCGATTCAGAGCATTCAAGCTGAGCATGGGCGGAGTGCTTTTGGGGTGTTTGGTGGCGGTAGTTTGACCAATGAGAAAACGTATTTGTTGGCAAAGTTTGCTCGGGTTGCTTTGAAAACCAATAACATTGATTACAACGGGCGTTATTGTATGAGCAGCGCTGCCGCCGCGATGAACGCGGTGTATGGCATGGATCGCGGGCTGCCGTTCCCACTCGAGAAGCTGGCTGAAGCAAGTTGCCTTGTGCTGTGGGGTAGTAACGTCGCGGAAACCTTGCCGCCGATTTCGCAATTTGTGGCTCGGGCGCGTAAGCATGGTGCTGATATTATTGTGGTTGATCCTCGAGCCACACCCAGTTCTAAACTCGGCACGATGTTCGTGCCAGTGCAGCCCAATGGCGATTTGGCATTGGCGCTTGGTTTGCTGCATTTGCTGATTGCCAACAATTGGCTTGACCACGATTTCTTAGCTGCTCGAGTCACGGGTTTTGAGGCTGTAGCGCAAAGCGTTGCGTTTTGCACCCCGACTTGGACGGCTGAGCGCTGCGGTTTGACTCCTGAACAAATTCTGAAGATGGCACAAACCATGGCGCAGAGTGCATCTCGAGGGCAAGTGCTGATTTTATCTGGTCGAGGTGCGGAGCAATCATCTCGAGGTGTAGAAACCATCAAGGCGCTGCTGAATCTGGCATTGGCTTTGGGTGGCTTATACGCGCCGCTGACGGGTCAAGGCAATGGTCAGGGCGGACGTGAACATGGTCAGAAAGCCGATCAACTCCCCGGTTATCGGGGAATCGAAAATCAAGCGGCTCGAGACTTCATGGCGGATTTTTGGGGCATCCCCGAATCTGAGTTGCCACGCAAAGGTCTGAGCGCTCAAGAACTGCTCGAGGCGTGCGGTAGTCAAGTTCAGGGTTTGTTGGTGATTGCCTCGAATCCTATTGTCAGCGCTGCCAATAGCCTTGCCATTGCTCGGCACTTGGGTAGCTTGAAGCACTTGGTGGTGATTGATTTTTTCCTCTCCGAAACCGCGCAACTCGCCGATGTTGTCCTGCCCGGAAGCATGTGGCTCGAGGAGGACGGCACCATGACCAACCTCGAGGGTCGGGTCTTGCGGCGGCGGCGCGTGACTCAAATTCCTGCCAATGCCCGTTCTGACTGGCAGATTTTATGCGATTTGGCAGCGCTGCTCGGGCAACAAGAAAAATTCAACTTTGCCAATCCTCGAGAAATTTTTGTGGAATTCGCGGCTGCCACCAAAGGCGCAAAAGCCGATTATTCAGGTATCACCTACGAAAAACTCGAGCCGAACGGCGTGTTCTACCCCTGCCCTAATTTGGCACATGGTGGTACACCCGAGCCATTCAAAACCCATTTTGCTCACTTGGACGGCAAAGCCCACCTCGAGCCAATTGTGTATCGCGCCCCCACCACGCCAATCAGTCTCGAGCGCCCCGTTTTTTTCACCACTGGACGCAATGCTCATCAATACCAAAGCGGCACACAAACCCGTCGCAACCCAAAACTCAACAGCAAAGCCCCCAACGCCATCCTCGAGATGCACCCCAACTTGGCAGCCGAATATGGCATCACCCAAGGCGAGAAAATCCGAGTCACCACCGCTTCGGGCAGCGCCGAATTTATTGTGGCACTGCAACCCAACATCCGCGAGGACACCGTTTACACCAGCTTCCACTACGCGGGTTTAGAAAATGCCAATCGCCTCACCGCCAGCACCCTAGACCCCACCAGCCGAATGCCAGATTTCAAAGTCACGTCCGCCCACCTAGAGCCAATAGCCGCCAGCCTGATGCCAATCAAAGCAATCTCCCACGACCTCTACGCCAACCAACCGTAGGGGCGGGGCGACCCAGCCCGTCAGGTGCATCTTTAGGGTCAAGACAGCACGCCTCGCCCACCTAAGAGAACATTCAATTTTCCAGCCCTCATTCAAAACCCAAAACCCAAAAGGAGAACCCCATGTCAAACCTCAACCGTCGGCAATTTTTAGAAAAAGCGGCTGCTGCCAGCGCAGTTTTCATTGCACCCACGATTTTCTCTCGAGCCAGCGCCCAAAAAACCATTCGCCTTGGTTTTATCGCCCTGACCGACTGCGCCAGCGTGGTCATGGCAAAGGAACTCGAGTTGTACAAAAAATATGGTTTGACGGTGGAAGTGGTCAAACAAGCCTCTTGGGCTGCCTTGCGTGACGGCGTGCTGAACGGCGACCTGCAAGGCGCTCACTGCCTCTTTGGAATGCCTTTTAGTGTGTACACGGGCATTGGCGGACAAGCTGGCAAGGAAATGAAAATTGCCATGATCCTCAACAACAACGGGCAAGCCATCACCCTTGGTAAAGCCTTAACTGGTGTTGGGCGCGATATTAAAAAACTCAAACCCGCCCTCGAGAAACTGGCGGCTGAAGGCAAGGACACCACCTTTGCCATGACCTTCCCGGGCGGTACGCACGACATGTGGTTGCGAAATTACCTTTCGGCGGCGGGAATTGATGCCAGTGTCTCAGGTAAGCAACGCATCATCACCATTCCACCACCGCAAATGGTTGCCAATATGAAAGTTGGTAACATGATTGGTTATAGCGTCGGTGAGCCGTGGAATGGCGTGGGTGTGGCGCAGGATGTGGGTTTCACGACGATTACCAGCCAAGAAGTCTGGAAGCATCACCCCGAAAAAGCTTTGGTGCTGAATAAGGACTTTGCCGAACAAGACGACACCGTGAAAAAGCTAATGAAAGCCATTCTCGAGGCGGGACAATGGCTCGATAACATCCCCAACATCCGCAAAGCCGCCGCCACCATCGGACAAGCCCAGTACGTCAACGCCAGCCCCGATGTGATCGGAGCGCGTCTCGAGGGTCGTTACGACATGGGTGCTGGACTCGGCACAAAGCAATTCCTCGAGGATCGAATGCAGTTCTTCCGAGGCGGCAAAACCTCCTACCCACGCCTTTCCCACGCCATTTGGTTTATGGCGCAGTACCAACGCTTCGGCTACCTCAAAACCGCCCCCGATTACAAAGCCATCGCCAGCCGCTTAATCATGCAAGACCTTTACGAAGATGTCGCCAAGGAAATGAGCATCGCCATTCCCACCGACGACATGAAACCCTTCACCACCGCACTCGAGGACACGAAGTTCGATCCAAACAATCCAGCAGCGTACTTAAAGAATGTTTAAGCAATAACCAATTCCCCTGACAAGCACCCCTCTTTGAGGGGTCGAGCGAAGCGAGGGGGAGTTCTTGGAGGAATCATGAATCAACAAGTTGCAAACACACCACTCGAGGTTAAACCCGCTCAGGCAGTGAAAATTCCTGTGTTTGTCTCGAGCCTTGGGATTGGTGCGTTAAGTATTGGTTTGGTGCTTGGGTTGTGGATGGTGATTCGGGCTTTTGTTGGCACGGATTTACCCAGTCCTCAAGCCACAGCCGTGGTTTTTTGGGAATTGGTCAAAGACCCTTTTCGTTACTCAGGACCGAATGACCAAGGGATTGGGCGTTTGTTGCTCTCGAGCTTAGGACGGGTCTCGAGTGGTTGGTTGCTTGGGGCGATTGTTGCGATTCCACTTGGAATGCTGATGGGCAGCGTTCCGTTCATGCAGCGCTTGTTTAATCCGATTGTGCAAGTGCTGCGCCCTGTCTCGCCACTGGCTTGGTATCCGATTGCTTTGGTTGCCTTAAAGTCCACGCCCAATGCCTTGGTGTTCGTGATTTTCATTACCAGCCTCTGGTCAACCGTGATTAACACCGCTTTTGGTGTTGCCAGTGTTCCCAAAGATTATAAGAACGTGGCTCGAGTCTTTAACTTCACTCCAGATCGGTACATCCGCCAAGTGCTGATTCCCTTTGCCCTGCCACACATCCTAACAGGCTTGCGCCTCTCCTTCGGCGTGGCATGGATGGTGATTGTCGCGGCTGAAATGCTCTCAGGCGCAAGCGGCATTGGCTTTTTTGTCTGGGATTCCTACAACGCCCTCAGTTATGAAAAAGTCATCAGCGCTATTCTGGTCATCGGTATCACTGGCTTGCTGCTCGACAAGATTTTTGAATGGGCGCAGAAGAAAGTAACC
Source organism: Deinococcales bacterium (assembly GCA_013298185.1). GTDB lineage: Bacteria > Deinococcota > Deinococci > Deinococcales > JAAFIG01 > JAAFIG01. Next base: position 1,094 of record JAAFJQ010000243.1, on the reverse strand, counting down.
TACGTGGTTTAGGTTAAAGGTTAAAGAGGAAAGATAAAACACTCAATTGGCTTTTCTCTTTAACCTTTCCTCTTTTCTCTCTCGCAAAGGAGCATCATGTATAGCGATATTTCCACCAGTGCCGTCCTAACCGCCGCGCATTTGCAACGAGCCACGGGTCTCGAGATCAGTGGGGTTTCTAAGTCCTTTGGGTCGTACACGGCGATTGAGCATGTCAATCTCGAGATTCAAGCGGGTGAGTTTGTCAGTTTGATTGGACACTCGGGTTGCGGTAAAAGCACTTTGCTTTCGCTGATTGCGGGTCTCGAGTTGCCAAGTACGGGTAGCATTAAACTTGGTGGTTTGGAGATTGAAAAACCTAGTCCTGATCGGGCTGTGGTCTTTCAGAATTACTCGCTGCTGCCTTGGCTGAGTGTGTACCAAAATGTTTCTGAAGCGCTCGAGGCATCGCGTCCGAGCTTGAATGCCTTGGAAGTCAAAGCTCGAGTTGAAGTGTTCTTGCGAGCCGTGAACCTTTGGGCGCACAAAGACAAACGCCCAAGTGAATTATCGGGCGGTATGAAACAACGGGTAGCGATTGCTCGAGCCTTTGCTACCCATCCCAAGGTGCTGCTGCTGGACGAACCATTTGGTGCTTTGGACGCGCTGACTCGAGGTAGCCTGCAAGACAAACTCAATGAAATGTGGACAGGTGAAAGCGGCGTAGAAACGGTGGTCATGGTCACGCACGATATTGACGAAGCGCTGTACTTATCAGACCGCATTGTGGTCATGAGCAACGGACCTCGAGCCAGAATTCAAGAAATCATTGATGTCCCATTTTCTCGTCCGCGCCCTCGAGCCGAACTGATACGCAGCCCCGAATTTATTGCCCTGCGCGACAAGCTGGTGCATTTGCTGACGGATGTGCTGGCAGTGCATTGAGCGTTTCTCGAGCAGTTCATCGAAAAAGCGTAAGCTCTCACGAACTTCCCCAGCCGCGCTTGTCTTGACCACAAACGCGCACCTGACGGGCGTGGTCGCTCGCTCGGCAGCCCCTTCCACGAAGGGGCTTTGTTCTTGGCTCTTGCCCTTGAACCCCCTCTTTTTCGAGG
>JAAFJQ010000242.1 GCA_013298185.1 Deinococcales bacterium | reverse complement strand
AAAAGTGCCATCAAACAAGGCTTTCGGGCTTTTTAAGTTAAACCCCTCCCATTCTTCAAAACTGCGATCAGTGGCTGGATATGCCCGTGGTACATCACGCCCTGTGACCAAGTTGAGCTGATAGTACTGCATAGCAAAATCAGTGTGCATGGCTTGAAGTTGCGCCACACTGAACAACTCAATACCCTGTTGCTCGAGTTGGGTTTTCAGGGCTGCATACGGGCTTGGGTCAAAGGCAGACAAGTCAATTCGATTCTCCCAAGTTCGCATTTTCTCGAGCAGACCACGTTTTTTCAGGAATTCCAAGCCAAATTTATCCTCGCGGGTGTTGGCAGCCAGACCAATCGGGTTGTGCAGTTTTACCGCCTCGAGCAAGGTATCCCAGAGCTTTTGCCCAATGCCTTGGCGCTGAAAATCTGGGCGCACCACCACCCAAAAACGAAAACGCTTTGGATGAAACTGCCAAGCATCTTGGCTGAACTGGGCAAAGCCCACGGCGACACCATCTTGCCAAACCACAAAGCGTCCCTTTTGAATATGAGCAGGAGTGAGTTTATCATCTTCTCGAAAGCCCTCCTCGGTGAAGAATTCATCGGTAAACACCGAATTCTCGAGGTCGGCGATGGTTTGGTAATCGTTTTCGGTAAAAGGTTTGATCTCGAGCATAGAACTCCTAAGAGGAAAGAGGAAAGAGGAAAGAGGAAAGAAAAATCAGTTGTATCAGGTTTATCTTCAACCTTTAACCTTTCATCTTTAACCTCATAGCTCATAGCTCATAGCCCATAGCTCATAGCCCATAGCTCATAACTCCTTCTTCATCACCAAAACGGCTGGCTGACGCACAAAACCCAGTCTATCGTTGATTGCCAGCATTCCAGCGTTGCGGGTGTCGTTATCGGTACGGATGGTGGTAAAACCAAGTTGCTTTGCCACTTCAATTTGTTTGATTTTCAGGGACGTGGCAATGCCTCGCCCTCGAGCCTCGCGGGTGGTGGCGGTTAGCCATTGGTCTATCCAGCCTTCTCGAGCGCCCTGAAAGCAGCCTGTAAAACCAATGATTTGATTGTGTTCAAAGGCATAAAATGAGGCTTGGCTTAAACTATCTTGAATCACATTCTGATCAAAAAATTCAAAAGTAATGCGCGTAGCGGGTTCAGATCTCGGCACATCCTGCCGCACGATTTCAAAGACTTCATGGAATTCTTGGCGGCGCTCTAAGCTGTCGGCATCTGCCCATGAAATCAGTTGCACCCCACTTGCTTCAAGGCTCGAGATAAGAGCTTGGTACGGCTGACTCGAGAAATCGGTGATGTCCAGTAAACTCTCAAAATCGCGTTTGACTTCGGCGTAACCTCGAGACTGGGCAAAACGCATGGCTCGAGCATCGGATTCTCGGACGTTGGTTCGCACCGAAATAGGCTCGAGTGGCGCAAGTTTCTCGAGCAGGGCAGTGTAAAGGGCGCGTCCAATACCGCGCCCTTGGTGTTCTGGAGTCACCCAGAGTTCAATGCCAAATTTATTCGGGTGGTACGAACCAGCAAAGCGGTGGTAATTGGCTGCTCCAAGCACCATTCCGTTTTCTTCGGCGACAAGAAAGACTTGGCGGATGTTCTCCTCGAGTTTGGTCAGGTCATGCTCGAGTTCGCTCAGGCTGAGGGCTTGGAGTGGCACAACTGCGTTTTGAATGGCGACAATTGCCGCTAAATCGGTCATGGCTAAATCACGGATTTGCATGGGAGAATTGTAACGTTTGGGATTCTGGTGAAACATCCGCCAAACTGCGTAAATTAAGTCTTGGGCTTCTTTGTCTGTAGCCAAGCGGCTCGAGCGCCAGCTAGGTACGCCTTTTCAAAAACATAATCGGCTCGAGAACCAAGTAAAAAATCCCCAATTGGATTGAGTGCAATCCGTTTGGCAACCAGCAAACTTGGATGCACCCCAAGCTGCATTGCCACGGCATCACCGTGTTTTTGGGCGATTCGCACGGCTTGAAAACCCGCTGAGTAGCCTTTGTCGGGGTTTCGGTGCTTTTCGCCAGCATGAAATGCCAAGGCATCTGGTAAACGCCGAATTTGCGTGCCAGCTTTAACGAGGCGCAAAGCCAACTCCAAATCTTCGCCGCCATACCCCGATAAGGTTTCGTCAAAACCACCTTGCTCGAGAATCGCGGTTTTTGGAAGGCTGGTGTTCATTCCAGTAAAATTCACCCAACTCGGATTCTTTGGAAAATCAACCTGACCATTTGGGTACTGCACGGGTGCAATTGCCAAGGAATTCTGGAAAACCTGATGAAACGCTGCGTGTCTTGCCAGAGCATCAGGGGCAAAGCTGAGGTCATCATCGGCAAAAACCAGAATGTCGGCACTGGCTGTTTGCATCGCAACATTTCTGGCTCGAGCCTGCCCACCTTGGGTTAAAACCAAGATTTGAATATCAAACGAAACACGGTTTTTGATTGCCTCGAGTAATGTCAAGGTGCCGTCGGTACTGCCATCTACTGCAACCACCATTTCAAAATCGGTGTAGGTCTGCATCTCGAGTGAACGCAGCAAAGACTCGAGCAACGCCATTCGGTTATGGGTTGGGGTGATGACACTGAGTTTCATGGTTTTAGTATCGCACGAGGACAAGAAATCATAAATGTGACTTAATACAGACTCAATTGCATTCTAAAACCGATTTCCAATGTGAAAATCTACTTAAACTCCTAAGCATGGAATGGATTTCAGACCCAGCCGCTTGGACGGCACTTTTAACCCTCGCAGCCCTCGAGATTGTGCTTGGCGTGGACAACGTCATTTTTATCAGTATTCTGGCAGGCAAATTACCGCCAGAACAACAAGCCAAAGCCCGTCAAACAGGGTTAATCATGGCAGCGGGAATGCGGATTTTATTCTTATTTTCGATTTCCTTAATTCTGCAACTGAAATCTGACCTCTTCAGTATTTTTGGGCAAGGTATTTCGGGTAAAGATTTAATCCTCTTGGCTGGCGGTATTTTCCTTCTGTACAAAGCCACCAAAGAAATCCACGACAAACTCGAGGGCGAACATGGCGAAATCTCCAGCAAAGTTGCACCAACCTTTGCAGCTGTGATTGGACAAGTCCTGATTCTGGATTTGGTTTTCAGCATTGACAGCGTGATAACCGCCGTTGGCATGACCACGATTGTTCCAGTCATGGTGATTGCCGTGCTGATTTCCGTAGCCATCATGCTTTTTGCCTCAGGCGGAATTTTTGACTTTGTCAACAAGCACCCAAGCGTCAAAATTCTAGCGCTTTCATTCTTGCTCCTGATTGGATTCACGCTTGTTGCCGAAGCCTTTGAAGTCAAAATCCCCAAAGGTTATGTCTACTTTGCCATGGGTTTCTCGGTGATGGTTGAATTCCTGAACATCCGAGCCAGCACCCGCAATAAAGCCAAGCCTGTGGTGCTGCATCAGCCAATTGTTGAAGAAGGCGCAAAGCCTGTATAAATCTCGAGCAAGAAGCAAAAGCAATCGTGTAGGGTAGGCTCTGCCTACCTTTTTTTGTTGTCTGTGCCGAAGGTGGGCTTTGCCCACCTTCTACTTTCCTCTTTCCTCTTTTCTCTTTCTCCTATACACTCGAGCCATGTTTGACTTGAAAATCATCAATGCGAAAATCGTGGACGGCAAAGCAAACCCGTGGTTCTGGGGTGAAGTTGGAATCATAGGCGATAAAATTGCGGCGATTGGACATCCAAATAGCCTTGGCGAAACTCGAGAAATCTTGGATGCAACGGGCTTGGTGCTTGCACCGGGATTTATTGATATTCAAAGCCATAGCATTGTGCCGCTAATGCGCGATGGGCGTTGTCTTGGCAAAGTCTTTCAAGGTGTGACGCTCGAGGTCATGGGCGAAGGTTGGACTCCAGCGCCTTTTGGAGGGCTTCGCAAGCGCCCGATTCCCGAGAGTTACCCTGTGCCAGAGATTTGGCTCGAGCAAGCCAAATCTTGGACTCGTTTTTCTGATTGGCTCGAGGCACTCGAGGGGAAAGTCAGTGTCAATGTGGCATCGTTTTTGGCAGGTGGCAGCCTGCGCGAATTTGTTTGTGGAATGCAGATGGGAGAAGCCACAACCAGCCAACTCGAGCAGATGCGTGAGATTGCTAAAAATGCCATGCGGGATGGGGTGTTTGGTGTGGCGTATGCTTTGATTTACCCGCCAGACACGTACTGCTCCACCGAAGAAATCGTCGAAGTCTGCAAGGTCGTAGCTGAGTACGGCGGGGTCTACATCACGCATCTTCGTTCCGAAGGCGACACCTTTCTCGAGGCGCTGGATGAAGCCATTGAAATTGGGAAATCCGCAAAAATCCCTGTCGAGGTGTATCACCTGAAAGCCAGTGGTCAGCGCAATTGGCATAAAATGCCTGATGCAATTGAAAAAATAAAAGCAGCTCGAGAAAACGGGGTTGACATCACCGCCGATATGTACCCGTATCCCGCTTCTGGCACGGGCTTGGATGCACTCCTGCCGACTTGGGTCAGTGCCGATGGGTTGTTCTGGCAGAACTTAGAGAATCCCGACATCCGAGAAAAAATCCGTGCTGAAGTGATTCACGGCACAGGCGATATGAACACCAGTCGTCCTGAGCAGATCATGCCCGTGGGTTTCAGGTTGCCCGAGCATCTTGGTTATGTGGGTATGAAACTCTCGCAAATCGCAGCAGCTCGAGAAGAAATGTGGGTGGACACCGTCATGGCGTTGCTGCTCGCCGAGCGCCAACGTATTGGCACGATTTACTTCACCATGAGCGAAGAAAATTTGCAGTTGCAACTTCGGCAACCTTTTGTGAAAATATCTTCTGACGCAGGTGGACACGACCCCGAAAAAGCAGTTGAAGCCGTTCACCCACGCGGCTACGGCACATTCCCTCGAGTCCTGAAAAAATACGTGCGCGAAGAAAAGATTTTGTCCCTCGAGACAGCGATTCACAAGATGACGGGCTTGGTGGCTCAGCGCCTTGGCATTGCTGACCGAGGGCAAATCGCGGCTGACGCTTATGCTGACCTTGTCTTGTTTGACCCAGATACAATTGCTGATCTTGCCACCTTTGAGCAGCCGCATCAGTTAGCCATTGGTGTTCAAGATGTCTGGGTCAATGGTGTGCGGGTTCTCGAGCAAGGACGGCACACAGGCGCATTGGCAGGGCGCTTTGTGCGTGGGGCTGGAGCAAAAGTATCGTAACTCTTTTCAAGCCACAATCAAGCCAATACTCACCAAACACAAAGCTGCTCCAAGAATCTGCCAAGGCTGCAAGCGCTCGCGCAGCACCAGCACCGCCATGAACAGCGTAAAGGCTGGGTACAACGAACTCGAGACGGCACTGACATCCAAGCGCCCTGCTTGCCCAGCCAGTGCAAAGAAGACATTGCCTAGGCTGTCGCAGACACCAGCAATCAGCACCAAGGGCAGCAAGGCTCGAGGTAACGACGGCACACCTTTTTGAAACGCAATGATCGTGAAAATACAAATAACTGTGGTCACACGCAAACACACCACAGTCCAGCCAACATCCGCCCCTGAATACTGCGCGGCAATCGCAAAAGTACCACCAAAACAAACCCCTGCCAGAACCGATAAACCAAGCACTTTGCTCGAGAGTTGTACCGTGCCACTCGGACGACTGAGCAACCAAACGCCCGAAGCTGCCAAGCCAAAACCCAACCATTTAAGAACACCCGGTATTCCCTCGGTGACAGCACTGATAGCAACCGCGACCAAATTTGCCATGACGGCGGTGATAGGTGCAACCAAGCTCATTTGTCCAGTTGCCAAAGCGCGGTAAAGGGTGA
>JAAFJQ010000241.1 GCA_013298185.1 Deinococcales bacterium | reverse complement strand
CGCGGTGCAACCGATATTGCTGCTTTGCCAATTTTGCTGCTGGTGTTCACGGTGCTGTCAGAAATCACGGGTTTAGCCCGCAATGCCATGATTCGTCGTGCCGAGTACGCGGCTGACCGCTACGCGATGCAGCAAACCAAGAATTTCCCAGCCTTTGAACGGGCGTTTCGGGCGCTTGCCAAAGACAATTTATCCGACCCAAACCCACCAGAATGGATTGAAATTTGGCTCCACGACCACCCAAGCATTGAAAAACGCATTGCAGCGGCTCGAGCCTATCAGGGGTAAACCATGGAAAACCGAATCCGTGAGTTGCGAGCTGTTCGGCGCATCTCGCAAGCTGAACTTGCTGACACACTCGGGGTCAGCCGTCAAACCATCAATGCACTCGAGACAGGCAAATACGACCCAAGCCTGCCGCTCGCATTCAAAATTGCCAAGCTTTTTAGCTTAAAAATCGAAGAGATTTTTCTCGAGGGAGAATCATGAATTTCTTACAGGGCTTACTGCTGTTTTGCGTCAATTTTTATCTTGTGATCTTCTTTCTGTTGCGAACCATCACTTTACCTTCGGTGTTGTTGGTGGTCTCTCCTACTGCTTTGGCACGGCGGTTTATTCGACGCTCGAGTGACGGTAAAAGCACTTGGGATGTCAATGTGGATGCGCGTAACCTCAATGACCGACTGGCTTCACCCAAAGTGGTGTTATTCACCACCGTTGCAGCAGTGATCGGTTTTGCCATTAGCCAACAATTTGCCTACCTTTGGATTGCTGGTGCAATGCTGCTGGTGTTGTTGAGCGAACAAGACCGCATGGACGAACGCACCTTTGAAATCTGGACTCGAGCCTTAGCCGCTGTGTCAGATGCAGTGATCGTTGGGGTGTTGTTCTTTACCACCATTTTTCGGATTCAAGTGGATGCCTTTGGTTTACTAGCCCTGATGTTCTTTGCAAGGGAATTGCTGCTGTACTTTGCACGGCGCTGGCTCGAGTCTGAACCTGAATTTGAGCCTTACGATGAAAAAGAAGGCTTTACAGTTGGTATGAAAAGCCAAGACGAAGAAGGCAAAACAAGAACCACAGGGGTCAAACTTGGTCAGTCTGAACCCGACACTCGAGAAGAGCCTGAACCCGACACTCGAGAAGAGCCTGATGCAGCCCCCAAAGCCGATGGCTCATAGCCCGAGCCTTTTACGCTAAGCTCTACATCATGAAAACTTTAGCTGGTCATCTGAACGAATTTCCAATAGGCGCACAAAAAAGTCTCGAGCTTGGTTCAGAGTATGTGCTGGTGCTGCGTTCAATCTCGGGATTTTGGGCAATCGAAGACCGATGCTCGCACGATGATAATGAACTCTTGGGTGGTGAAATCACCGAACACGAAAGCGCAGCTCCAAGCATCAAGTGTGTGCGCCACGGCGCTCAGTTCAATTTAGAAACTGGCAAGGCACAATGCCTGCCTGCCGTTAAAGCCGTCAAAAGCTACCGCGCTTGGCTCGAGGCGGATCAGGTCTGGGTTGAAGAAAAAGAATAAACAAAAACTGCTGCAACCCCAAGCATTACACGAGTTGCAGCTTCATAAAAAACCTATCCTCAATCGCCGTCAAATTCTGGCATTTGGTAACTGCCAGCTTGTTGGCGTTGCAGTTCTTCGGCTTGACGTTGTTTTTCTTGGGCAAGGTGCTTGTCTAAACGGGCTTGGTCAATCAGGTTTGCACCCATCTCGAGTTTACCTGTTGCCATTTCACGCATGGCGACGGTAATCAGGTTGCGTGTGCCAGTGCGTTGATCGGGTGGAATCACGGGGTTGACACCGCTTTTGAGTTGCATGGCACGTTTGGCAATCGCAACGCTGAGTTTGTATTTGCTATCGGTCTGCGCGAGGAGTTTATCAATGTTCTTTTCGCTCATGGTGACATCCTTTATCCGAGTGTGTCTCGGCAACCTTAGGAGTGTACTCGAGAACAAGGCATTTGCCTAGGGGTTATTTGTCAAACGATTGGTTTGACCCGTAGGGGCGCAGCGCGCTGCGCCCCTACACAAGCCGAATGCCTATCACTTGATCTAAATCCAAGAACCCCTGCTCGAGTTTCGGGCTGTGCGTGGTGATTTCTGCCTCGAGCTTCAGGAAAAACGCCAATTCACTGGGGTGTGTAACCTCGGCGCGGCTCGAGAGCATCGCCGCGTGGCGAATGCCGAGGCTGGTGCTGGCTTGTGAACCAATCATGATGCCTTTACCCGCCACAACTGCCATACCAATCATCTCGAGGCTGTCCGTAAATCCATTGCGAGCCGTTTTGATGTTCAGAATATCAAAGGTATCAAAGTCCAATTCGCGTTCCAAATCGGCGGGTGTAAAGCAAGAATCATCGGCGATGATTGGCAGAATCATGTGCCGTTTCAACTCGGCTCGAGCTTTGATTTGGCGCACTGGCAATGGTTCTTCGACGTACAACAATCCTGCTTTTTGCATTTGCTCGAGCGCCGAGGCTGCGGTTTGCTTCTCGAGGGTTTCGTTGCTGTCAGCGTATAGTTTGACCATGTTGCCAAATTCAGTTCTCAGACTTTGAATTACCTCAAGGTCAGTCGCGGTGTTGCGTCCAACTTTGACTTTTAAGACCCGTACACCCGCTTCAATCACTTCTCGAGCCTCGGTCAGCATGGCTTCACGGCTGGCAATGCCAAGAATAAAACTCGTCTCGAGTTTGGTTTTGCTGCCACCGCCGAGCATATCGAGAAGCGGCTGCCCCAGATGCGCGGCTCGAGCTTCCCAAAGTGCCATGTCAAGTGCGCCTTTGGCACAATTGTTGTTGGGTAGACCAGATAAGACATATTTGATGCCTGCCAAATCCGTAATCTCGAGTTCAGTCAATCGAGGCCCGAGAAAAGCAATGGCTGCTTTCATACTTTCAACTGTTTCACCATAAATTGTTGGGCGCGGCGGAGCTTCGGCAATTCCAATCACGCCATTCTCGAGCTGAACGCGAATCAGGCAATGCTCAGCTTTTGCCATCTGCCCATGCTTGCCCCAAGCCAAAGCGCTTTTCAGCGGCAAGGAAAATGGAATCACCTCGAGTTTGACGATTTTCATGGTTGCATCCAATCGCGGATTTTTTGGGCAATGCTTGGTGCTGGCTCGAGGGAAGTATCCAAGTACAACACCCGCATTGGCTCGAGTGAAGTTAAAAAAGCATTGGCGGCTTTGGGATCGTAATTCTGGCGTTCAGTCACCACAATTCGCACTTTTGCCTCGAGTTCAGGGTGATTGATTTGCTCGAGTTGGGTTAATTCTTGGCTCGAGAAGACGGTTTCAATACCTTCAATCGCACGAAAACTGATGGATTGGGTTTGAATGGTATCAAAAGCATCGTTGCGTCCGAGTAAGCGCTGCACCCGAATCAAATCTGGGGCATCAAGGGCAATAAATCGAGCTTTTGGGAAGGCAGTCGCGGCGTGCTGCACTTCGTTTAAGCCGCGCAGACCATCGAACAAAATCGGTGACTCGAGGCTCACATAAACATTCTCGAGGGCTTGTGCCATCCCACCGGGATTGGCTGCTCGGTAAGCGGCGGTGCGAGCAAAACGCGCCTCGCGGTCTTTGATGATTTCACCGCCGAACATCGCAGCATCGGTGACTTCACGGCGGTTCGGCAGGCTCGAGAAATGCACGCCAAGCGCTTCAAGTGCCTCGAGGGTCGCGGTTTTGCCCACGCCAGTCACGCCGACCAAAATGTAAAACTCGAGTTGGGTTAGGCTCGAGAAACCTGCTCGAGTACCAAGCGAAACGCCACCTGCGAGCAGCATCAGCTTTTCACCGCAGCCGTCACCTCGGCGGGTTTGGACTCGGTTTTGGTTTCGGCTGGCTTGGACTCGGTCTTGGTTTCTGTGCTGCTGGCTTCAGTTTTGGTTTCGGTGCTACTTGTTTCGGTTTTGGTTTCGGATTTGCTCGAGGAGCTGCTTTTGGAGTCATTGGCATAAAAACCTGATCCCTTAAAAGCAATCGCTGGCTTACCAATCAAGCGTTTCACAGGCTCTCCGGTTTGTGGGTGATGGGTCAGGGCTGCCTCGGAAATTCGTTGCTCGAGACTGAATGTTTCACCGCTTGTTAAACCTTGGTACAGATACACTGGCATACAGTCTGTAGTTTTAGCATTCAAAGCCGTGGCTTGACTAGTGTTAAAATTCTGATTATGCCAATTTTGGTGGCTTTTTTGGTGCTGGGTTTGATGTTCTTGCTGCTGATGCGGTATGAGCAGCAAAAAGGCATTAAACGAAAAAACCTCGAGTCGGATTTGCAAGCCATGGATGATGGTGCGACTTACGGCGGCTTGGTCGGACAAGCCCAGCTGGCACAGATGGGCATTGAGCCGGACCCTGTTTCGCAGCCTGAGGACACCGAGTTTAAGAAATTCAAGTTTGATTAAAATTCAAGGTTTGAATTTCCCTAGAGCGCGTGATACTTTCTGCCCATGACCTTGACTGCCACTGCCATCAAACCCGCCTTTATCATTGGTGTTGCAGGCGGCACGGGTAGCGGCAAGACCACAGTCACAGAACGGGTTCTCGAGGTGGCTGGCGTGGGCAGTGTTGCTATTTTGCCGCAAGACAGTTATTACCGCGACCAAGCCGAATTACCACCCGAGGAACGCCGTAAAATCAATTATGACCACCCTGATGCTTTTGATTGGGATTTGCTGCTCGAGCATCTGCAAAAACTGCGTGATGGCGAAGCGGTTTTTAGTCCGATTTATGATTTCACCCACGACACCCGAGCCAGCACCACCCTTGCGATTTTGCCTGCGCCAATTATTGTGGTTGAGGGTATTTTGGCACTATACGACCCTGCCTTGCGAAGCATGTTTGACTTAAAAATCTTTGTGGATGCCGACCCCGATGTGCGTTTTATTCGCCGACTCGAGCGCGATGTGCGTGAACGAGGACGCAGCCCAGAAAGCGTGATTCATCAGTACCTCGAGAATGTCCGCCCTAGCCATTTGCAGTTTATTGAACCAACCAAGCGTTACGCTGATGTGATCATCCCGCATGGTGGCATGAACCAACCTGCCCTCGAGATGCTCGGAGCGCGAATCAGCGCTGTGCTGTAATTATTTTGGTAGGTTCTGCTGCAAGTAACGCAACCAATTTTCGCCCAGCACCCCAGCTTTGTGTTCGGGCGGGACAACCAGACCAATTTTGGCTAAATCGGCAATCGTGTCAAAATCCTCGGGGGCTTCTTCTGCGCCAAAACCACCATCGGAATCCGAGCCAATACCCACGCGCTGCCAACCAACAATGCTCGCCATGTGCGTCAGGTGATTTTTGACCTGATGCCCAAAACTGACTGTCACTTCACGGTTTTCTCGAGTCCAACGCGGGTCCAAAAAGCTATTGAGCAAGACCACACCAGCCCGTCCATCTCGAGCCGCGATTTGGTGCAGCATCGCGTCGGTCAGGTGCCGATTGGTGGTCGCACGCAGCGCAAACGCATTGCTGTGCGAAGCGATCAAACGACTGATACCCACATCTAAGCTATCCCAGAATGCCTCCCAGCTTTGATGTGAAGCATCTAAAATCATACCTTGAGTTTCGATGGCAGCAATCAGCTCGCGTCCAATATCGGTTAGACCACCGGGCATTTCCGTGCCACCAGCATAGCGGGTACGTCCCCAACTTGTACCAACGATTCGCACGCCACGCCCAAACCAGAACTCGAGTTCTTTGGGGGTTTGAATTGGATCAGCGCCTTCCATCAGAACCACCAAGCCAGTGACCTGATCAGATTTCCACAACTCGAGATGATGTGCCAAATCGGTTTGCGATTTGA
>JAAFJQ010000240.1 GCA_013298185.1 Deinococcales bacterium | reverse complement strand
TGTCTAATCCCGGAGCGTCCAAAACCAGCAGCACCGCATCGTCGGACTCAAACCAATCAGCTGCTGGCGACCAACCAGCCCGTTGCGAAATTTGCGCCACCCGTTCACGGATTTTAGAGAGTTGAGTCAGGGGTTGCCAAGACTTGATTTCCATGTCTCGAGTTTACTCCTTGGAAGGTAACTGAGCATGAAAGAGATGGATGAACCCTCTCAGCCCAAATGTATTCCACACCTAAAAATTCGCGCTCGAGTCGAGACAGGGTATAATGCTGTACTTTGATGCAGCAAGCCCTCAACTTTGGAGATTCTTAAATGCGTTACTTACTACTTGCCGATATTCACAGCAATTCCGATGCTTTAGAAGCTGTGCTTTTAGATGCTTTGAAACGAAATTATGAACAAACGATTTTCCTTGGGGATGCAGTTGGTTACGGCGCGGATGCAGCGGGGGTCTTAAAGCAACTCGAGGCGTTAAAACCACGTTCAATTGTTGGTAATCATGACCTGATGCTGCTCGAGATGGCGCAAGGCAAAAACATCAAAGCTGAAACTCCTGTGGGTATGAGTTTGCGCTTAAATCTGTCACAGCTTCTGCCCAGTCAGATTGGTTTTATACAAACATGGGTTGAGCAGGCTTCGGTGCGCCTTGATGGAGCGCCTGTGACTTTTATTCATGGTTCACCCCGTGACCCAAGAGAGTATGTAGACAGTGTGAGTACAGCTCGAGCTATTTTTAAGACTTGGACTGGCAAATTGGCTTTTGTCGGACATTCGCATTTGTCCGGGGTATTTGCTTGCTTAGAGAACAACACCGATGTGACCATATTTCATGCCCTGACCGAAAATGAGAACCGAATGCCGATGCCACCTCGGGGGCGTTGGATTATTAATCCTGGCAGCGTTGGACAACCAAGGGATGGTAATCCCAAAGCCAGTTATGGGGTCTTTGACACCAGCACCAAAGTACTCGAGGTTTACCGCGTTGGTTATGACATTGCTGCTGCTCAAAAGAAAATTCGGGCAGCTGGACTGCCAGAAGCCTTAGCCGCTCGCCTTGACATTGGAAGATGAAGATAAACCATGACACTCATTGGGCATACACCATGACACTCATTGGGCATACACCATGACACTCATTGGGCATCAGGCTGTCAAGCAGCAACTCGAGCAGACCAATGCCACCAGCCTGATTCTCGAGGGAACAGCGCGGATTGGACGGCGAGGATTGGCGCATTGGTACGCGATGCGCCTCAATTGCCAACGTCCAGACACGCTTGAGCCTTGTGGGAAGTGCGCTTCTTGCCAGAATTTCTTAGCTGGTTCGCACCCAGATTTGCTATTTGTGTCTCCTCGAGAAGAAACCAGCACAGGCAAACGCGCCCGAAATAGTTTAATTCCAATCAGTATCATCAGCGCTTCGCACGACACAGGCAAAGATTACGAAGTCCATGTGCTTGAATTTCTCGAGCTTGCACCGCGTTACCGCCATAAAGTTGTGATTTTTGATGGAGCGCAATTTCTGAACGAATCGGCTGCCAATGCGCTCCTCAAAAGCGTTGAAGAACCACCACACAAAGCCCGTTTTGTCTTTATCACCGAGGATGTTTCGGGCATGATTCCAACCATTGTTTCACGCAGTCAGCGTTACCGCGTTTGTCCAGTGCCAGATCATATTCTCGAGCAGCACATGCCCGATATTGACCCCGAGCTGCTTGCATTTGCCGCCGGTAGACCGGGCTTGGTGCTACAAGCCGAAAAAACCAAAGCCGTGCTGCAAGCCGCGCAAGCCTTCCTAAGCCAAATTCAACTTGGTCTGCTCGAGGCACTGAGCGCCGCCGATCAACTCGAGAAGAGCTTTGACCGCCTACTCAGCCCCGATGCCCTGCGCTTTGCCCTGCGAGCCTTGCCACCGCAAAGCCGAATCAAAGCCGACCACGCCCTCGAAACGACCCTGCAAGCCTTAGAACGTTACGCCACCCCAAGCACAGCTTTCTCGAGCCTTGCTCTCGAGTGGCGTGCCGCGCTGGGGTTAGCAGACAATTAAACTGTTTTGAGCAATCAAGCAATCCGAGATTTGAAGCCGAGCTTGCTCTACTCCCTACCCAAATGGGTAGCTACCGAATAGCGTGGGGTTTCGCCAAACCAAAAACCGCAAACTGTACCCCATCAAGCCCGAGGGCAAAAAATCCAAACCTCGAGCCAGAAGGAGTACACCATGAAAAACCGTAATCTGATCGCCCTGACCGCCGGAATCATCGCTACCGCCGCCACGACTGCGCTTGTATCCTCGAGCGCCCAAGCCCAAAACCAAGTTTTGCGAGCTGGCATGAACAAAATTAGTTTCCAATCCGAAGGTGTGCGAATGGTCGGCAACTTATACCTGCCAAGCAATTACCGCGCTGGTCAGAAACTCCGCACCGTGGTGGTTGGCGGCACTTGGACAAGCGTTAAAGAACAAATGTCCAACCGTTACGCCGAGCAACTGGCAACCCAAGGCATCGCCGCCCTCAGCTTTGATTTCCGTGGGTACGGCGAATCAGGCGGCACACCACGCAACCTCGAGAACTCGAGCATGAAAGCCGCAGACATCACCAACGCCGCTAAGTACCTCAGCACCCTGAGCTTCGCCGAACAAGGCAAAATTGGTGGACTCGCCATCTGCGCCAGCGCTGGATACATGGCAAAAGCCATAGCCGATGGCGCACCGATCAACAGCTTTGTGACGGTTGCGGCTTGGTTGCACAACGCCGAAACCACCCGCCTGATTTATGGTGGAGAAGCAGGAGTACAAGCCAAACTCGAGGCAGCCAAACTTGCCAAACAGAAATTCCAACAAACAGGCGTGGTGGATTACGTTCCAGCCTATAGCCGCACCAACGCTGATGCAGCGATGTTCGGGGACTTTGACTTCTATGGTAATCCTGCTCGAGGCGCATTGCCACAATGGGGTAATCAATTTGCTGTCAAGGCATGGGAAGACTGGTTGAACTTTGATGCCATTGTCTTAGCACCAAAAATCACTGCGCCAACACTGATGATTCACTCCGACAATGCGGCATTGCCCCAAGGTGTACGGGCATTCTATGCAGGCTTGAAAGGCAGCAAGAATTTGTTCTGGACGGAGGGCGCACACTTTGACTTCTACGATAATGCTGCCGAAGTCAACCGCGCTGTACGAGTTGCTGCCGTTCACTTCTCGAGCAGCCTGTAAAGAATAAAAAACATGAAACTCGAGGGCAAAATCTGCCCTCGAGTTTCTTCTTTCATAAGTCACAGCGTGTGAAGTTCGTTCGCTCGAGCCAATGCCAATCTCTCGAGGTTCACGGCTTTGGCTCGAGCTTGGAGCTGTTTGTTGATTCTAGCAAAAACGCATTACCTCGAGATTTACTTTTCTATGACTTTAGCGTGTTTCAAATCGGCTAACCTAAACTTCACCAAAGTCTGCGGTAACACCAAAGTTGCCACTACATCTAACTCAGGCGCGTCGGCGTAACGCCCCTGCGCTTGGCGCTTGGCAATCGGTTCGCGTTGCCTTGCTTGCTTTGCCGTTGGGAGGGTCTGGTCATTCATGGTTGGTATTTTACCACTCCAAAGCCAATTCCAGAAGTTTGAACTCGAGATACGTATTTAACACAATTTCGGAACTCGAGCCGTCACGCAAATCAAAGGACATATCCTTGGAAAATCCGTGTTTTCGCCAGAAATCCAAACCCAATCCAGCTTCAATGCCAAACATTAAATCATGCAAGGTCAGGATTTCATTGGGCAATTCAAAATTGGTTTCTCTGACGAACACAGTCCGAATTTGCTCGAGTTCAGGTTCAGTAAATAGGCAGTTAAATCCTAACCTTGCCCAAGTGTAGTACCCATTGGCTTCTCGTCCACGCACTGCCAGTAACTCGATGCTCTGAAAACCAAGTGTTTTGGCTTTAGCAACCTGATGCGCCAATAACCGTGTGCCAATTTGATTCCCTGTAGGGTCAAGAAACAAATTGTCAATTTGAATGTACGCGTCGCTGCTGGCAAAAATGTATTCGTGTTGGGTTTTGATGCCCCATGTCGGATTTTCTGCTCCGATTCGCACAACCAATTCTTCATTCGGATGCCAAGCATAATCGAGTACGCTAACCACACTTGAATTTGGAATAGCTGCGACATCCAGTAAATCCGCAACTTGAAAGGTATGACCATGCTCGAGTAGCGAATTCTCGAGGTTTTCAAGGTCGGTTTGGTCAACAAAATCAATTTGACGCGGTTGTCCAAAAAGTTGTTGGCTAATGACATCCATGAGGTACAACCAGTATAAATCATCTCGAAGCTCACGGCTTTGGCTCGAGCTTGGAGCTGTTTGTTGAAAAAACGCATCACCTCGAGTCTCGAGGGTGTTGGCTTGCTCTTAGACTTTTGGCATTCCTTGCACCGCATGGTCTTTAATCAATTTTGCTACAGCTCGAGCCGCATTTTTCTGACTTTTCAGCCAAGTGGTAATGATTTCCATGTCCTCAGGGGCGGCACTGATTCGCACTTGTTTGCTGCTGTGACCCGATGGTTTCGGTCCAGAGTTGGGTCGTGCGCCGCCACGCGATGGATGTTTTGGATGGTTTTCATAATTTTTTTGCAACTTCAGCCAAATGGTTGCCGTTCCTGAACCAAGACGCTCGAGGTGTTTTGCCATACTTGGTGTCAATTCAATTTCACCACGAATCAATTGTACATATTCGGTTTGTGTGATCTCGAGTTCTTGAGCTGCTTTCTTAGCCGTTATCTTTAGGGCTTTGAGATCACGGGCAATTCCAAAACCGGGTGGGACAGGCAGAAAAGAAATTAAATCTCCTTCTTCGTAAACAGTATATTCTTGATTTTTGATGGTTGTGGTGTACATGTTTTCTCCTAATGATAATCAATAATCTCGAGCAGAATAATCAAATTGCCGTTTTTATCTTTTTCGATTTCAAAGCACAGTCGAAATTGTTTGTTCAGTCGAACACTGTATTGTCCTTGCGTTTGCCTTGAAGTCGCTCCATATGTAAACCAGGTGCTTTATATAAATCGCGTTCATCGGCTGCTTGTTGTATAAAAAGTACAGCGGCAACAAATGCTTCATAGACAGCAGGAGGGTACTGATTGGCTCTTTCGCCATGCAGGAGCAACTCTTGAAGTCTGCGATCTTTGAAAGCAATTCGCACAGACTGATTTTACTCAAGAATTTGAATTTTGTCAACAGTGTTCAAACTTAATGGTCATTTAGCGTATGGTCTTGCAAGTTCAGCAAATGATAGTTTTTGAAAGATGAATCAAAACTATTCTGTTGGTCAAACCATCGGTGGTTATACCGTGACTCGAGTCGAAGCCTACAAACAAGTCCAAGGCACGTACCTCGAGTTACGCCACAACACCACAGGCGCAAAGCACATGCACATTGCTTGCTCGGATGATAACAATGCCTTCACCGTGACCTTCCCAACCATCCCCCAAGATGATACCGGTGTGGCGCATATTTTGGAGCATATTGTCTTGTGTGGCTCGGAGAAATTCCCTGTCCGAGACCCGTTTTTTAGCATGATTCCACGCAGCCTCAACACCTTTATGAACGCCATGACCTCGAGTGCTTGGACGACTTATCCGTTTAGCACCCGCAACCAAAAAGATTTTTTTAACCTGCTCGAGGTGTACTTGGATGCGACCTTCTTCCCGAAAATCTCGGAGGAAGCCTACAAACAAGAAGCATGGCGTTTTGAGTTCGCCGAAGGGAATAATCCGAACACCCCACTCGAGTACAAAGGCATTGTTTTTAACGAAATGAAAGGCGGCATGGCAGATGCGGGTAGCAAGTTAT
>JAAFJQ010000025.1 GCA_013298185.1 Deinococcales bacterium | reverse complement strand
GCGTTGGTCGGTGCAAACCGATGTGCTGTTGTTTCGTCAGGCGGTGGCAGCTTCGGCTTGGGCAGAAGCGCTGAGTCTTTATAAAGGCGCTTTGCTCACCAATTTTGCCACCGAAGACAGCCCCGAGTTTAATGCTTGGCTGTCAGCCGAACGACAAAAATTATTTGAGCTTTGGCGCACTACAATGCTCGAGCAGGTTAAAAAGCTGCATCAAACCAACCATGGCACTCAACATCTTGAATTGCTCGAGACACTGTTTTTGCTCGACCCTCTGGATGAAGAAGTACTACAAACGTGTATGAAGTCGGCTGCCGAAGCTGGGCAGCGTCAAGTGGCGCTGCGTTTTTATGATGATTTCGCTTCGCGCTTGGAACGTGAACTGGGCTTGTCGCCACCAAGCCACCTCGAGCAGTTGGCAGCTTCGATTCAGCACGCTTCTGGTGCGGGAACTGTGCCGAGCGCTGTTTCAACCGCTGTACGTCCGAAATCTTTGGTCTTACCAAATTTGGTCAATGCCTTTGTTGGGCGTGAAATGCTGATGGCAGAACTGAGTCACCTCTTTGATTTGCGTGGTCAGCGTTTGGTGACTTTACTTGGCATGGGTGGGGTGGGTAAAACCCGCACCGCTTTGCAATTTGCCCATGAGCAGCAAAAAGTCTGGGATGTGACCTTTGTGCGTTTATTGCCACTCGAGCGAGCTGAGCAAATCCCCAATGCCATGGCTGAGGGTCTAGGCTTGGCGTTTCGTGGTTTGGAATCGCCGCTGGATCAGGTGGCGCAGCACATTGGTCAGTCAAAGCTGTTGTTGGTTTTGGATAATTTTGAGCAAGTCTTGTCTGGACGAGTTTACTTGAACGCTCTACTCGAGCAATGCCTAAATCTGATGCTGCTCGTCACTTCCCGAGAAGCCCTTGGTTTGCAATCTGAGCAGATTCTCGAAGTCAATGTTTTTAGTATTCCCAATCATCTCAAACCCGAGGAAGCCATGAACCTCGAGGCAGTTCAACTTTTTGTACAACAAGCCCATCGGGTCAGCAGCAATTTTTGTTTAACCCCAAAAAACCTTGATTTGGTTCTCGAGATTTGTCGCCTTGTGGATGGCTTGGCGCTGGGCATTGAATTAGCGGCTGTCTGGGTGCGTTCGTTGGAGTTAGCGCAAATCGCAGCTGAAATCAGTAAAAACCTCGATTTTTTGATCAGTCAGCAACCAGACCGAAATTCGCATCATCGCAGTTTACGAGCGGTGTTTGAATCCTCGTGGGCGCTGCTTGTCCCTGCCGAGCAGCAGGCTTTGCGGCGCTTAAGCGTTTTTAAGAATGGCTTTACCAAAGAAGCCATGCAGTCTGTGACCGATGTTGCAGTGGTGGTTTTAAGCAGCCTGATTGACAAATCTTTTTTGGGCTTAAGCCAAGATGGGCGGTACCGCCGTCATCGGTTGATCATTGGTTTTGTGCAAGAAAAACTGCTCGAGTACCCAGAGGAAATGGCGTTAGCCAAGCAAAAACATGCACAGTTTTACTTTTTTGGTTTGCAATCTGGTTTAGAGCAAATCCGCAGTGGCAACTCTAAAACCGCCCTTGAGTCCTTAGAGCTTGAACTCGAGAACATCCGAGTTGCTTGGCGTTGGGCAATTGAACAGCAGCATTTGTACTACTTAAAAACCGCCAGCGAAGCCCTGATGCGTTTTTTTGATGCAAGGTGGCGTTTACAAGAAGCGATTGATTTTTTTGCCGAAGCGATTGTGGCAGTCAAAGACCCAGCCACACTTGGAACGCTGCTGATTCATCAAGCCAAGTTTACCCAGCGGCTCGAGCAGAACCAGGCATCAGAACTTCAAACCAAACAAGGCTTAGCCCTGCTCGAGGGGCTAAATGAACAACAAACCATGATTTGGGGCTTAGGCAACCTCGGCACATTGACAGCCGTCAGTCACGCCCCCAACCAAGCCCTCGAGTACCGTCGCCAAGCCCTCGAGTTGGCGCAGCAACTGGGCAATGAGCGCCTGATTGCGGTTTGTTTAGGCTGGGTCGCTATTTCTGCGGATGAATTAGCCGAATTTGCAACTGCCGAGCAGCATTACCTAGAAGCGATTGCATTGTTTCGCCAGCAGCGCAACCAAATTGGCGAGTTATTTAACCTCAACAGCCTTGGCACGATGAAACTGATGCAAAAAAACCATGCTGCTGCCCTCGAGTTGTTGTTCTCCGCCCTCGAGTTAGCCCAAAAAACGGGTGAGTTATACCAGCATTGCCTGATTGAATTGAACATTGGACTGTGTTACCAACAATTAGGCGAAGCCACAAAAGCCCTTGTTCACGCCCAGAACGCCCAAAAACAAAGTCAGCAATTGACCATGCCCCCTTCGATGCTGGTCGAATTGCATATTTGCCTTGGTCAACTTGCAAAAACCTTGGGTTTACCGGCGCATCAACTCAACCAAGCCCTCGAGATTGCCACCTCGAGTTCACAGCCCTCTTTGATCTTAAATGTCCTGCTCGAGATGACCAAGCAAAACACCTTGCCATCTGACTTGGCTGTTCAGATTGCAGCCACAGTTGCCCAGCACCCAGAAAGCCAAGCCATTGATCGAACAGCAGCCCAAGCCATCCTTGGGCAACGTAGTCAGAAAAATACCAACAGCACCGAGCTTGGCACGTTGATCCAGCAAGTGCGGTTGTTTTTAGAGAACTAAAAACCCCATGCGGCGTTGGTTCAGATTCCCATGCGACGTTGGTTCAGATTCCCATGCGACGTTGGTTCAGATTCCCATGCGACGCTCATGCGACGCTTGGTTTGTTACCTTAGTCAAAGTACGAAAAAATGACTGATGTCCGTCTAACGTTCGTATAACACCGAATCAATAAGGTGTTGTTTGGTACGGTCAACACCCGTTCGGAATCTTTTTGGAGGTAAGGCTTATGAAAAAACATTCGGTTCAGATTTTCCTCGCCATTGGCTTATTATCGGTTGGTTTGCTGAGTTGTGGCGGTGGCGCTGCAACCCCGGGCGCTGGCTTAAGCGGTATTTTGTTCGACGACCTAAACAAAAACGGTTCTCGAGATGCCGGTGAAAATGGCTTAAAAGACTGGACGGTTTATATTGACAGCAATGGCAATAATTCACTCGACTCAAACGAAAAACAATCCTTGACCACAGCCACAGGTGCATACAGCTTTACGGATGTGCCACTCGGCGCAAATAAAGTTGGTGTGCAAATGCGAATGGGTTATGCCGCTGCTGTTGGTGTGGCGACTGTCTCGAGCAACATCAAACCGCAAATCATCAATGGCACAGTGGTTGGCAGCACCAGCAAATTTCCATTTCAGGTGGCATTGGTTCAAAAAACTGGTGGCGCTCAGTTCTGTGGCGGTTCTTTGATTGCACCGCGTTGGGTTTTAACGGCTGCACACTGCTTTTTTAATCCTGGCGGTACGCAAAATACCACTGCCGCAGCTACTCAAGTCCGAATTGGCGTTCTGGACTTAACAACCAACCAAGGTGAAACCATTGATGTGACTCAAATTATTGGCCATCCTAGTTACGGCAGTGGGGTAGATTTCAACAATGATATTGCCTTGTTAAAACTGAACAGCCCAGCTACCCAAGGTGGCTTTATCATCCCTGCTCGAGCTTCTGAAACCAACTTTAACAGCCCCGGAACGGCTGCGCGCGTGATTGGTTGGGGTATAACCACCAATGGTCCAACCAATGTTCTCCAAGAAGTTGGTCAGCAAGTCTCGCAGCAAGCCACTTGTCAAGGTGTTTTTTCAAATGTGAACGACAATATGGTTTGCGCTCAAACTCCAGCTGGCGATACGACCGTGCGTGATTCTTGCCAAGGCGACAGTGGCGGACCACTGTTTACCGAAAATGCTCCACTGCGCCAAATTGGTGTGGTTTCGTTTGGTTCAGCATCTTGCACTGTAATTACCTCGCCAGGTGTTTATGCTCGAGTCACCGCTTATGATGCTTGGCTCGGCACAAACACTGGTCGGACAGCTTCTGATGTTTCGATTTCGTTTAACTTGTCTGGCAACTCGACCACAGGTGGTATTGCCGTTCAACAAAGCAATTAAGCCGACCAGCACTGATTTCTCGAGAACAACTTAGAAAGGCATAGGTAAATGTATGAAAAAACAATCGGTACACATGCTCATCTCCATTGGATTGCTGTCAGGTGGTTTACTGGCTTGCGGTAACGGAAATGGATCCATTTCTGGCACGATTAGCCCCGGTTTAACCAAACCCGCCAGTGTCGGATCATACGTACCCGGCGAAGTGATTGTTCGCTTTCGGAGCAGCATCCAAGCAAGTAGTGCCATGACTTTACAAGCTGGCGGCTTGCAATTGGCTCGAGTTCGTACCTTGGGTTTGCCACGCGCCAATTTATACCGCGCTGCTGCCAGCCCAGAGAAAACCCTCGAGATGGTGCGTCAGCTTTCGGCTCGAGCCGATGTTGAATACGCCGAAGTCAACAAAATTTATCATGCAATGGCAGCCCCAACTGACCCAGGGTACAACTTACAATGGCACTATGCTGCCATGAACTTACCAGCCGCTTGGGACATCAGCACAGGTTTAGCCAGCACGGTCATGGCAGTGGTGGACGATGGCATGCTTTACAACTTAACCGATAATGATGCCAAAACCCATCCCGATTTCGCTGGTCGCATGGCTTCAAACATTGGTTACGACTTCATTTCTGACCCTGCCCGTGCTGAAGATGGCGATGGACGCGATGCGAACCCTTACGATAACCGAATTGGCTTGCACGGCACACATGTGGCTGGAACAATGGGCGCAGCCACCAACAATGGGCAATTTGGGGCTGGGGTCAACTGGGCAGCCAAATTACTGAATATTCGTGTACTAGGTCTAGGCGGCGGCACAGATGCAGATATTGTGGATGGTGTACTTTGGGCTGGTGGCGAACCAATCAGCGGTGTGCCAAACAACACAAATCCTGCCAAAGTGATCAACATGAGCCTCGGTGGCGATGGTCCTTGTTCAGCCAATGAACAAGCTGCTTATGATCTTTTAACTGGCAAAGGAAAAATCATCGTTGTGGCAGCTGGCAATGAAAATGAAAATGTTAGCAAACCAAAATCTCCTGCCAATTGCAACAATGTGATCACCGTGGGCGCAACTGGACCGACCAACAAGCGAGCTGGCTACTCCAATTACGGCGCTCGAGTGGATGTCATGGCACCTGGCGGCGATACCGAGTTATCCATTAACGTAAATGGCACTGACCAAGAAGCAGGTGTGTACAGCACTTACTTTAATAAACAAACCAATGCTTTTAACTTGGGTGGTATTCAAGGAACAAGCATGGCTTCGCCGCATGTAGCAGGTTTGGTAGGTCTAATGGTGGGCATTGACCCAAACCTCAATTACACTCAAACGCTTGCCTTCTTAAAGAACAACGCAAAAGCCTTGGCAACAGGTGATTGCGCCAATGGCAATGCTGTTGTAACCGATGCTTTTTGTGGTTCTGGTTTGGTGGACGCTGCCAAAACCTTAAAGGCTGTGAAAGATAATTTGGGTGGACCAGTTGTGCCAACTCCACCGGCTCCACCCGCCCCACCCGCCGTGAAAACCGCCAAGAACTTTGTTCGTGCCGAAAACACCGCTGATGCCAGCAAAACCAAACAAGTTGAAATTGCCTTGACCAATGCGCCTGTCACCTACAGCCTGACCGACCTTCCAGCAGGAACGTATAAAGTCACCGCGTACAATGACCTGAACGGCAACAGCGCTCTTGATGCCACCGAACCTCAAGTCTCGAGTACCATCACCATTGGGGCTGGCGAGAACAAAACAGGTGTGGATTTAACCATGCAACCCGATAGCTAAAGCCCTGTGCTTTCTCGAGAACCCCAAGTCTGTTTGGCTTGGGGTTTTTTGTGCGAATCAACGACTCTTGATATGATGCTTTTGTGAACATTGCAGTCTATTGTGGCTCGAGTTTCGGGGTCAACCCAACTTACCAAGAAACCGCCAAAACCCTTGGACAACTCTTAGCGGCTCGAGGTATCGGCTTGGTCTACGGCGGCGGCAAAGTTGGTTTAATGGGCGCGATTGCCAATGCTGTCCTCCAAGCTGGCGGCAGTGTGATTGGTGTAATTCCCCATGCCCTCAAGCAACGCGAAGTAGCGCATATGGGGTTGACTGACTTGTATGTCGTGCCAGATATGCACACGCGCAAAGCCAAAATGATAGAACTGGCGGATGGATTTATCGTGCTGCCCGGTGGCATTGGCACGCTCGAGGAACTGTTTGAGGTCTGGACTTGGGCGCAGCTTGGCTATCACCAAAAGCCAGTGGGCTTACTCAATGTTGAGGGGTATTTTGATTTGCTGCTTGGGTTCTTGGATTTTGGGGTGGCGCAGGGCTTTCAAAAGTCAGCCACTCGAGCCTTGTTGCTGGTTGAAAGCCAGCCACTCGAGCTACTTAAACGGATGAAGCTGTAAATGTTCCTGCTCAAGAAGCGCCTTTTTGCGCTCCAAACCCCACCGATAACCGCTTAATGCCCCGCCAGAACCAATCACCCGATGGCACGGCACAACCAACGCCACAGGGTTGGTGGCACAGGCTCGAGCCACGGCTCGCACGGCGCTGGGCTGACCAATCAGCGCAGCCACTTCGGAATAAGAACGGGTTTGCCCGTAAGGAATGCTCTTTAAGGCATTCCAGACCCGACTTTGAAAAGCAGTGGCTTTGACATCGGTTGCCAAAGCCAAACTTGGTTGATGCCCAAGTAAATGCTCGAGAACCGCATGGCTTTGAGTGGAAAGCAGCTCAGGATTTTCCTCGAGTCGAGCCTTGGGGAATTCCTGCTCGAGTTCATTCAGGGCTTCTTGTCCAAAGCGCACCGCCACCAAACCGCGTTCGGTTGCTGCCAACAGCAGTAACCCTAGCGGAGTCTCAAGGAAGGTGTAAAAAATGGTTTGCCCATGCCCACCGCTTTGATAGGTTTTGGGTTTCATACCAAGCTGTGCATTTTCAGCTTCATAAATGCGGCTGCTCGAGTTAAACCCAGCTTCAAACAAGGCTCGAGTCACAGGATTGGCTTTGAGTTCTTGGCGCAAGCGCTTAGCGCGATGGGTTTTCAGGTATTGTTTTGGGCTGACGCCAAGCTCAGCCTTAAACATCCTTTGCGCGTGCCATGGGCTTAAACCCACCAACCTTCCAAGCACCTCGAGGCTTGGTTCGCCTGATTCGTCCTCGAGTCGGGCAATCATTTTTTGAATGACCTTCTGGCGGTCTGCCACCCTTGACCAGCAGCGTTTACACTTACGATAACCAGCTTCTTCGGCTTGAGCTGGAGTGTCAAAAAATACTACATTCTCGAGCTTCGGCTGGCGCGAACTGCACGAGGGCTGGCAGTAGATGCCTGTGCTTTTGACGGCGTAGACAAAAACATTGTCCATGCTCGAGTCACGGGTTTTCACAGCTGTCCAACGGGTTTCTAAAGTATTCATGGCTTAGAGTTTAACTGCTCGAGTCAGCATACAAAATCCAATTCTTGCGCTGCAATTAAGCTGTTCCCGCCGAAGCCTGAATACTCGAGTCAAGATAATGGGTTTTCCACGGCGCAATCGCCATTCCGACAATCAGGGTTTCTTCGGTGCTGCCGTCAAAATGAACAGCGTTAGCTGGCACAAAGACCACGCTGCCAGCAGGATACGCCTCGAGCCTAGCTTGGTCAAAGGTATCACCATACCCCAAGTACAACGTGCCACGCAGCACCACCACTCGAGCATCGGCGGTGTGCCAATGCGGCATATCCCAAAAATTGGCTGGAATCTGAAAAGCATAGGTGAAACCAGACCCAGCTTGGTCACGGCTGCCCTCGAGCAAGCTGTACTTTGTGCCGTCCGTGCCAATGTCTTGCCAAGTTAAGTGAGTGGTGTTCCATGATTTTTGCATTGTCAAAGTCTGACAAATGTGCAAAGCAAAATTTCCTGTTTCTTGCGATTTAACTTTCAATGAATTGGTCAACAATCCACTGCATCGCCCCAAGTAGCAACTCGAGTTCATTGAGGTAATAGCGTTCGGTGTCTATCTCGAGCGTGTTTTCCTCGAGCTTTAAGAATTGCCAGACTTCGCCTGTGGTCACACAACCATAGACTGCCCCTTGTGGCATGGCTTTGCGTTGATTAAATCGCCAAGCTGCCAGCATTTGGGCAGCACACTGTCCAAGTCCAGCCTCAATGTCTTGTTTCTTGGCTTCGATCAGGGCAAAAACAGGTGCGGTGACAATCGAGGCTTGTGGTTGCAAAGAAAGCAAAAAATCGCACTCGCCAGACAATCCAGCTTCGGGTTCAACATCAAAGTATTGACCTGAGAACAACGCAAAACGGTGCTGGTTACGCTCGAGCATTTCTGTCAGAATTGGTGCAATGATAAATTCCGAACGGGCTTTTTCGCTTCTGGTCTTAAAAGCGCTGCCACTCATGCGTTGCAAAGTTTCAATCAGCCAACTCGAAGTTGGAATGGGCTTTATTTCTGGAATGACTTTGACATCCAACGCATTTAATCCAAACTGCTCTTGAAGTTTTTCCAAAGTAAACATCGTGTATGCCATACTTTTTATCGTAGCACCTACTCATGAGCGGTGCAGTCTTGTTAGACTACCCATATGATTCGCCTGATCGTTGGACTTGGTAATCCCGGTCTGCAATATGCCAAGAACCGCCATAACATTGGTTTTATGGTGCTGGATGAATTGGCTCGCCGTTTGAATGCGTCGTTTACCGCCAAAGGCAATTCGCACTTAGCCGAGGCTCGAGTTGGCTCGAGCAAAGTTTTTTTGCAAAAACCCCAGACCTTTATGAATATTTCTGGCAACGCTGTTGTGCCTCTGATGCGTTTTCATAAACTCGAGCCAGCCGAAGTGCTGGTCATTCATGATGACCTTGACTTGCCTTTTGGTCGGATTCGGGTGCGAACAGGCGGCTCGAGTGGCGGGCAGAACGGTGTGAAAGACATTGCGGCGCAGCTTGGGACGGATGGTTTTGTGCGCCTGAAAATGGGTATCTCAAGACCACCACCGCTTTGGAGTGTTCCCAACTGGGTGCTGTCAAATTTTGCACCTGAAGAACTGGTGATGCTCGAGCAGATGATCGGAATTGGTGCGGATGCGGCGGCTATCATTGCCACTGAAGGCGCTCAGACAGCGCAAAACAAGTTTAACAGCACCGATTTGCGCCCCAAACCACCAAAGCCCGAGCCAAAACAAAGTATCGTTCTCGAGACTGCTGAAACGAACCTCGAGCCGAGTCAAAGTACAAAAACTTGATTACGCCCACTGGCTTTGGCTTGGTACAAAGCAATATCGGCTTGTTTCAACCAACCTTCGGGGGTATCTTGGGGCTGGCTGCATAATCCAATGCTGATGGTCAGATTCACTTCAGAGGTTTGTAAATCCGGGTGTGCCAAACGCCAATCAAACTGTGCAAATGCCAAACGGATTCGCTCGCAAGCGAGAAAAGCATCTTGCCCTGAAACTCCAAAGAAAATCATTACAAATTCTTCGCCGCCAAAACGAGCCACCACATCAGAAGCTCGGCGTTGCTGCTCGAGAATTTGAGCTGCTTGAATCAGTACCGCATCGCCAACCAAATGGGTGTAGGTGTCGTTAATTTGCTTGAAGTGGTCAAGGTCTAGCATTGCCACACTAAAAATAAGTTCTTGGCGTTTGGCTTGCTCGAGCATCTGGGCTAGGGTTTCGTTAAAGGCTCGGCGGTTGGCTAAACCTGTTAAAACATCGGTACGGGATAACGCTTCAAGTTGACGGTTTAGAATTTCTAAGTCTTCAGCTCTTTGATGCTCGAGTTTGGCATTCATTTCGGATTGCTCGAGACGAATCCGAGTCATGAGAATACTGGCTCGGGTGGCTGCCAGTGCTGATTTTTTCTCCGAATCAATCTCATAAAAAAGCCGATGATGATGCAAAGCGGTTTGATAATCGCCTAGAGCTTCGTAAGTCAAACAAAATTGCTGATGAACTTGGGCGGTTAAGCCCTTACCGCCCATCTGCTGACCCAACACCAACGCCTTTTGCAGCGACTCGAGGGCAGCTTGGGCTTGACTCATTTTGGTTTCAATCATGGCTAAAACCACCAGCATGGACATCTCCATTCGTGACAAATTCAAAGGACGAATCAGCTCTAAACTTTTTTGAACTTGCAGCAAAGCATTGGGTAATTCACCGCGCAGCATGTAGACATCTGCGATCACTTCATGAATTTCAGCTTTGATGTCCTTAAAATCAGTGCTGGCAAGTTCATCTGCCAGTTGAAAGGCTTGGCTCAGCAAGGTTTGGGTCACGTCAACTCGAGGTTCGGGTTGATTGGATTCAATTCGGGTTTGAATGTAGATCAGTGATTGCCTCGCCCGTAAAAGCTCAACTGGCTCGAGGACAAGTTGACCAGCAGATAGGGCAGCTTGAAAAATGTTCAGCGCATCATCCCAACGTCCAAGGTTGCCATGCACCAAAGCAGCATTCATTTCAAAACGCAAACGGTTCTTCGGTTGCGCTGAAAAACGACAAGCCAAGCCATAATGCCGTAAACCATCCTCGAGCAAACCAGAATTGCCGTAGGTAATCGCAATTGAATTATGCAACTTCGCTTGAACTTCGTTTTCCACATCAATCAGCGATAATTGCAATGCCAAGAAATACGTTTCTAAGGCAGTCACAAATTGGGCTTTGATTGATTGAATATCACCCAAGGCATTCAACGCCCTGACCTGAGCTGTAATGTGCTTAGCGGATTTGGCTTGTTCAAGCAATTGAATTGCTAAAACCTCGGCTTCGGGTAACTGAACCTGATTGAGCAATGATTCCAGACTCTCGAGTTCTTGGTCAAAATCAATTGTGAATCCCGTGTCCATAGAGCATTATCACACATTTATCTCGAGCAGAACCAAATCGGGATTTTGCCCCTCTTCCGCATTTGACTTGTTTATAGTACACTCCCAAGGCTTGCCGCGTTCGTTTAAGCGCGGCTTTGGAGGATTTTGTGGAATTAAAAGCAACACTTCGCACCGAAAAACCCAGCAGCCTACGCGCCGAAGGCATGCTGCCTGCTGTGGTCTACGATAAGAAAACCAATAAGAACATCTTTGTCGAACGCAAAGCCTTTGATAAGGTTTTTCGTCAAGTCAGCACCCACGGTGTGATCACCCTGACCTTTGAAGGCGGCGAGAGTTTAGACACGTTGGTCAAAGCTGTCGCCATGAACAAGAAAAAGCGCATTGCTGAACACGCCGACTTTTTAATTGTTTCTGATGAGCCAATCGAAGTCGTCATTCCAGTTCACACCAAAGGTGTCTCGGCAGCCGTCAAAGCTGGTGGCGTCCTCGACATCGTGGCGCACACTGTCACGGTTTTCTGCTCGCCAAAGAACATCCCTCAAGAACTCGTGGTGGATATTTCTGCTTTGGGCTTGAACCAACCTGTTCACGCTGGCGACTTGCCACTCCCAGAGAACGTCAAACTCGTTTCTGACCCCAAAGCCACGCTTTTGGTAATTCACCACGCTCGAGCCGCCGAAGAAGTAGCAGCTGTGGCAGCTGAACCAGAAGTGATCGCCAAGGGTAAGAAAGAAGAGAAATAAGCTATTAGCGCCGAACCGTAGGGGCGAGCGACCCTGCCCGTCAGGTGCATCTTAGGGTCAAGAAAGCACGCCTCGCCCTAATGCCAAAGCCAGATGCTCTTCTCGAGCCAACCCAATTTCTGAACCAATCAAACGGAGTGCAAAAGCGCTCCGTTTTTTGTTTGACAATCATTTGCAATTTCCGTTACACTCGAGCCATGTACAAACTGGTCACTCGAGCCATACAAAACACTGACAAACGTAAAGCTGGAGGCTCGAGCTAAAACCCTTAGACTTGATTGACCTCCGGCTCGAGCGTTTGATTCGAGCCACTTTTTTTGCCTATTTCGACTCATAGCTCATAGCTCACAGCTCATAGCCTCTTAGGAACACCCATGAACAGAATTGAAATCATTGACACCACTTTCCGCGACGGGCAGCAGTCTCCGCTTCTTTTTGACACCCTTAAGTACCGTTTTTCGCTCGAGGAGAAAAAGTTATTGTTAGCAGGTCTGATCGAACTTGGCGTGACCCATTTTGAGTTTTTTTCGCCCGTGGTTGGTAAAGCCGAAGAAGAAGATGTTCGGGCGCTGGTGGAGTACGCCAAAACCCTGACCCAAAAGCCGCTGATGTTCCTTGGGCATTGCCGTTGTCATCTTAGCGATATTGAACGGGTTCTCGAGGTTGGCTGCAATGGCTTAAATCTGTATTTGGGAGTCTCTGAACTGGCTCAAGCCTATAATGCCCAAAAACCACTCGAGGAAGCGATTGCACTGGCTTCTAGCGTGGCGCAAAGCGTCCGCCGTCAGCATCCTCATTTGTACATGCGTTTTAGTGCCGAGGATGCGTTTCGTACCAAGCGCGAGGATTTAATCCAAATCTATGATGCGATGTCGCCTTTTGTAAACACCTTTGGCATTCCTGACACGGTTGGGCTTGCCGAACCGCACGACGTGACAGAAGTGGTGGGGATGCTGCGTCAAACGTACCCCAAGGTTGCCCTCGAGTGTCATTTTCACAATGACCGTGGTTTAGCGATTGCCAATGTTTTGGCAGCCGTCCGAGCTGGTGTGACCTATGTGGATGCTTCGATTTGGGGCTTGGCTGAGCGCTCGGGGATTCCTTCGGTGACTGGGGTTTTGTTTAATTTATCCAAAAGCAAACCCGAGCTTTTTAACCAATACAACCTTTCGCAGTGCTACCCGATTAACGTGTTGATGGCATCTATTCTCAACACACTTGTGCCGTATTCAGAGCCAGTTTCTTTGACCAACCGCACGCACACCGCAGGGGTGCATCAAAAAGCAGTGCTGAACGAGAAAAAAGTCTATGAAGCGCACAACCTTCAAGATTTTGGGGTGGACAAAAATGATTTGCTCTTAGGACCACTTTCAGGTTTTAACCTGATCTATTACTTTCTCAAGGAAGTCGAAAACTACGCCATCAGCAAAGAACAAGCCAAAGCCATCACCGAAGAATTCAAGAACCAAACCAATCAAATTGGGCGTGGGCGCAAACCAGAGGATTTACTGATTGCTTTGGTTAGCCAGCACAACATTCCCAAAAACACTTTGCCTGTCGGCGTGGCAGAGACTCGCCTCGAGAATCTCGAGGAATGATTGAAGGCTCGAGCCTTGGCTTTAGCAGTTCCCAAAATTTTAACCCTCGAGCATTGAAACCGATTTGAAAGCTGGATACAGCGGCATAGGCTCGAGGTCAGCCCATTGAACCTGTAATGTATTGTGTAATTCTCGAGCCACTTGGTACAGGCTGGGCAGCACCAACTCGAGGTTTTCTCGAGCCAACAAATTCTCCAAGCGGTACAAATGACGTTGACGAAAGGAAACCAAGCCCCAAGGATAGTCTTGTTTTTCCCAGTCACCAGCCCATTTCCAAGTCAGGGTTTGAATTGTCCAGTATGCCACAGCCAGTGTGAGCTGATCTTCAAAGTCCGAGCCTCCAAAAAATTCTTGGCGGTAAGCAGCGATGAGTTCTCGAGACAAGTGTTCTGGGATTTGCCCCACGCACCAACAACTTGGAAAAGGCACAAGCAGATACGCCGCGTCCAGCAGGGCATGGCGCATGGTTGCGCCTTCGCAGTCAAAAAAGAGCAAGCCATCTTCTTGCAGCAAATGATTATCTGGACAGCAATCGGTGGGTGTGAATACCAAATACTCTTTCGGATGCTCAAGCGCCACAAGAATCGTGTTCATTTCAAAGGCAAACTGCTCGGGGATGGCAATACCGTAACGCTGGCAAATGCCAATAAATTGATTTGTTTGTGTTGCCCATTGCTCGAGTTGAGATGGTGCTTTTGGCGCTCCAATTCGGGAACGGATTTGATTCCACTGGGCTTCTTGGTTTTGGGTGGCTGCATGGAGTTGCCCAAGGCTTTTGGCGTACAAGAGCAAAGCATTTCTGGCTTCTTGGGGGTTATTGCTGTTCAGTTTATCGGCAAGGCTGACCCCTTTACCCAAGTCTTGCATCAAGAAAAAACCGTGTTCTGCACTACCTGCATAGGCTTTTGCACCCATGCTGACCGAACTGAGCATTTGGCAACCAGCCCATTCATTGCAAAAACGGGCATAGGCGCTGCGTGGGCGAATATCTCCAACTTGGTAAGGGTTTTCTTGATTGCCCACCGAGGCTTTCAGAATCAGGCTCGAGACAGGGGCATTGGTGATGGCTAAGCGGTAGACCCGATTGCGTCCTTCGGTATTGATGCTGTCCTTGATGGTTGCGCTGACATCGGCTCCCCAAAGTTTTTGCAAAGCTGTTTGTGCCAGCTCGAGCCAGTTTTCCATAGGATAATCTAACACGTTGACAAATCCGAAACCCAAGACACTTCTATACACTCTAACTTTCATTACGAAAATATTGGGTTTCGTTAAACTTTCGTATTTAGGGATTTACCTTGACAAATGAAATCAAGCGATTTATGCTCATTGATAGAAATCCCCTTGGAGAAAAATGAAAAAGAGCATTGGCGTAGCATTTATCGGCGCAGGACGCATGGGCTTGACCCACGCACAAACTTTGGGCAACATCGCAAGTGCAAAAGCCATTGTGGTGGCAGACGCGAACCTCGAAGCAGCCCAACGCGGGCAGCATTTGGCTCGAGCCGAATCGGCAAGTGCAGACATTGAAGCCGCCATGAACCACCCAGATGTCGAAGCGGTGATGATTGTCACACCAACCGACACGCACGCCAAACTGATTCAAATGGCAGCCAAAGCAGGTAAAGCCATTTGGTGCGAAAAACCAATTGCGCTGACCCTCGAGGAAACCAAAGCCACGCTCGAGATTGTGCAAAAAGCAGGTGTGCCTTGTCAGATTGGTTTTCAACGCCGATTTGACCCGGGTTATGTCCACGCCAAGCACCTGATAGAAGATGGCAAACTCGGTAAACTCGAGACTTTTCGTTCTCTCGGGCGCGACACGTATTTGCCCAATCAAGCCAACATCCGCCCCGGTGGTGGCACGTTCTTGGACATGACGGTGCATGATTTTGATTTGGCGCGTTTTTTAATCGGCGAAGTTCTCGAGGTCAGCGCATGGGGTACGGTGCTGGCACACGAAATGTTTGCCCAAGAAGAAGACTGCGACACGGCTGTCTGTATGCTCCGCTTTGAAAACGGTGTTCTCGGCGTGGTCGAAAGTGCTAGGCACTCCAATTGGGGTTACGACATCCGCACAGAGGTCGCAGGTTCAGAAGGCAAAGTTGTGGTCGAAGCACCCC
Organism: Deinococcales bacterium; assembly: GCA_013298185.1. Classification (GTDB taxonomy): domain Bacteria; phylum Deinococcota; class Deinococci; order Deinococcales; family JAAFIG01; genus JAAFIG01. Next base: position 10,395 of record JAAFJQ010000025.1, on the reverse strand, counting down.
ACAAAACCCCAATGCAGCACTTCACGGGATTTCAAAAACACACCGATGTGTACCTAAATTTCCCAGATCGTTTCGCCGATGCGTACCGTTTGCAGATGGAAGCCTTTTTCGCCAGTTTACTGAGTGGAACAACCCCAAGCCCAAGCCCACTGGATGCCCTCGAGACACTGAAAATCTGCCTAGCCGCCAAACAAAGCTGGCAGCAAGGTAAGCCGATTAAAGTTCAGGAAGCGGTATGAATACAAAGTTTGTGAATCGTCGGGCAAACACAGAGATTCGCCCCTACGAAACCCGAATACATTACAAGTCTGATACCTCAAAGACACAGGAAGCACTTTTTCTTTTATCTTTGACCTTTCCTCTTTCCTCTGGAGTCCTATGAACCTCGCCATTGTCGGTGCGGGGCGCATGGGTTGGATTTTTGCTCGAGCCATTCATCAAATCCCCAATGCTCGAGTGGCGTATGTGGTCAATCGCAGTTTGGAAAATGCTCAGAAAATGGGTGAGTTTTTCGCTTGCCCGTTCAGTACCAAACTCGAGGATGCCCTGCCAAAAGTGGATGCGGTTGTCATCAGCACCACAACGCCATCTCATACAGAATTATCCATTGCTTGTGCCGAGGCTGGCAAACCATTTTTTGTGGAAAAACCAATTGCTGATACGCTCGAGAATGGGAAAAAAATCGTTGAAGCAGTAGAGCGCACCAAAACCCTAAACATGGTTGGTTTTCATCGGCGTTTTGACCCCGCGTATGCCCAAGCCAAAAAGCACATTGAAGCTGGTGGACTGGGGCAACTCGAGGTCTTTCGTTCGATTTCTAGGGATGCCACCATGGGTTCCTCGAGCCTCGAGTTTCACTTAAACAGTGGTGGATTGATTGTGGATATGGGCGTGCATGACATGGACTTGGCGCGTTGGTTTATGGGTGAGGTTGTGTCAGTGCAAGCATTGGGCGGTGCATTGACTGACCCAAGTTTAACCAAGCACGGTTTGCACGATACGTCTGTAGCCATTCTGCAATTTGCCAGTGGCGCATTTGGAACTGTCGAGATGGCGAGAAACACTGCTTATGGGCATGAAGTTCGTACCGAAGTGCTGGGCGCAAAAGGCAAGTGCAGCATCGAACGCGACCAGCGCGGCGACCTGAGAATTTATGACTCGTTTGGTGGTGGTTTTGACCGTCCTCGAGGCTTCGAGGAGCGCTTTGAAAAAGCCTATCAACTCGAGATGCAAGCCTTTATCAACGGTGTGCAAACTGGGCAACTGATGCCTGATGCAACGGACGCTTGGTATTCCTTACGGTTGGCTTTTGCCGCTCAGCACGCCCTCGAGACTGGTCAAACCGTACAAGTTCAAAATTTTGGAGGTTCGTTGTGAAAACCATTCGCTTAACCGTTTCCCAAGCCGTGATTCGCTTTCTCGCCATGCAGTATTCAATGCTGGACGGGCAGAAAACCCGTTTGATCGCTGGTGTTTGGGGCATTTTTGGACATGGCAATGTGGCTGGACTTGGGCAAGCCCTTGAGGAATACGGCGACCAGCTTGATATGCCGACCTACCGCCCTCAAAACGAACAAGCCATGGTGCATACCGCCGCCGCTTATGCCAAGCACACCAACCGCCGTAGCACCTTTGCTTGCACAGCCTCGATTGGACCGGGGTCAACCAATATGCTGACCGCCGCCGCAGGAGCGACCATCAACCGCTTGCCTGTGCTGCTCTTGCCCTCGGATTATTTTGCCAACACGCTACCCAACCCTGTTTTGCAGCAACTCGAGCATCCAATTGAAATGGACAGCAGCGTCAATGATGCGTTCCGTTTGGTCAGCAAGTTCTATACCCGCATCACTCGAGCTGAGCAGCTTCTGAGCGCCCTGCCCGAAGCCATGCGCGTTTTGACCGACCCCGCCGAGACTGGCGCGGTCACGATTTCACTGCCCGAGGATGTGCAGACCGAGAGTTTTGATTTCCCACTCGAGTTGTTTGAACCTCGGGTCTGGCGGATTCGTCGCCCAGTACCAGAACCAGAAATGCTCGAGACGGTGGTGAAGCTCCTCAAAAAAGCCAAGCGTCCACTGATTATCGCTGGTGGTGGCGTGATGTATTCTGAAGCCAATGCCGCGTTGCTCGAGTTTTCCACGACCTACGGCATTCCAGTCTGTGAGTCTCAGGCAGGCAAAGGCGCAACCCCGTGGGATCATGCGATGAACGTCGGTGCTTTAGGCGCTTCGGGAGGCTTGGCAGCCAATGTTCTGGCTCGAGATGCCGATGTTGTACTGGCAATTGGCACGCGCTTAGGCGATTTTCTCACGGCTTCCAAGTCAGCTTTTCAGAATCCAGATGTGCAGATTATTGGCTTGAACATCGTGCCAATGGATGCGGCTAAACTCGCAGGTGTTTCGTATATTGCTGATGCCAAACGCGGTCTCGAGGCGCTGAACGAAGCCTTAAAAGGATATAAGGGAACATCCTCGAGTTACCAAAAAGAAATTGCTAAACTTAAACTCGAGTGGGACGCAATTGTTACAGGTTACCGCACTCCAGAATCCAGCCATAGCCCTACTTCGCAAACTGCTGTGATTGGTATGGTCAACGAATTTTTTGGTGGCAACGCCACGGTGATTTGTGCCGCAGGGAGTATGCCCGGCGATTTACTGAAACTCTGGCGACCAACTGACCCCAAGGCGTACCATGTTGAGTACGGTTTTTCCTGCATGGGCTACGAAATTCCAGCCGCACTAGGCATTAAACTGGCTCAACCCAAACGCGAAGTGGTGGTTTTTATTGGTGATGGCACATACCTGATGATGAACTCTGAAATTGTCACAGCTGTAGCTGAAGGTTTGGATTTCACAATAATTCTGGTGGACAACAAAGGTTATGGCTCGATTAGGCGCTTACAGATGGAAACAGGTTCGCCATCGTTCAACAATGAATTGCGTCACCGTGACAAGAAAACAGGGCGCACCGATGGCAAACCCGTGATCGTGGATTTTGTCAAGCACACCGAAGCAATGGGCGCGACATCGTGGCACGCCAGCACTTTCATTGAACTCGAGAATGCGCTGTTAGCCGCGCAAAAAACCAAAGGAGTCAAAGCCATTGTCGTGCCTGTCAGTTTGGAAGGAGGCGCAAGAGGCTTTGAGAGTTGGTGGGATGCACCCGTTGCGGCTGTCTCGAGTCAAAAATCGGTCAAGCAATCACGCAAAAAATACGAAGCCGGATTGCAAAAACAACGCAAATTCTTGAAGGGAGCAGCATGAACATCAAACTTGCCAATGCACCATGTTCTTGGGGAACAATCGAAGGCTGGGGGCAGAGCATTGATTATGCAAAAATGCTCGATGAACTGGTCGAAACAGGTTATGTCGGCACGGAACTTGGAGATTATGGCTTTATGCCCACCGATGCCGCAGCCTTGCGCGAGGCGCTGACCTCAAGAAACCTGACCATGCTTGGGGCATACGAAGGCGTGTACTTCAAAGACCCGAGCGAACACCGCGCTGGCATAGAAAAAATCCTTCGCAATGCTTGGTTACTCAAAAGTGTTGCCGACGTAGGCGACCCGAACACCCAACCTTTTGTGGTGATTGCCGACGAACACAGCCGCGACGCACACAGGTTTGAAAACGTCGGGCGGATAACAAAAGAACTGAGTTTTTCGGAATCTGATTGGAAAACCTTTGCCGCAGGAGTCAACACCGCCGCCAAAGCCGTTCATGACGAAACTGGGTTACGCAGCGTCTTTCATCATCATTGCAGTGGGTACATCGAAGCACCACATGAAATCGAAGAACTACTAGCCCGCACCGACTCGAGATACCTTGGCTTGGTATTTGACACAGGGCATTACTTATTCGGCTCTGGCACAAACGATGGCAATATGGTCTTGGATGCTTTAGAAAAATTCAAAGAACGGCTTTGGTACGTGCATTTCAAAGATTGCAGCCCAAGCGTAGCTGCCGAAGCTCGAGAAAAGAAATTCAATTACAAACAAGCCATTGGCGCAGGAGTCTTCTGCGAACTAGGACACGGCAGCGTGGACTTTGCAGCCGTCACCAAAAAACTCGAGCAGATTGGGTATTCGGGCTGGATTTGTGTCGAGCAGGATGTCTTACCCGGCATGGGCGAGCCAAAACAAAGCGCTAAGCGCAACCGCGAGCATTTGGCAAAGGTTGCAGGGCTATGAACCTCGAGGGCAACGGGTTGATTGGGGGTTTGAGTGGTGTTTTCCTCGAGTGGCAGGGCGAACACAGAGGTTCACCCCTACGGTTGAATCGTATGATTCGCAATTTTCCCGTAGGGGCGGACTCCCATGTCCGCCCTGTAAGAGGTCATGTTTCACCATTTCCAAATCAGTTGATTTCATATGGTTGTTTCAACCACCTCGAGGTATCCCATGCTTGACCTCATCACCATGGGGCGCTCTTCGTTAGACCTGTATTCCAACGATGTTGGCTCGAGTTTCCCAAACATCACTTCGTTCGGCGCAAGCATCGGCGGAAGCCCGCTCAATATCGCAGTTGGCTCGAGTCGCCTTGGACTAAAAACCGCCCTCCTGACGGCTGTTGGTGCTGATAAGGCTGGCGAATTTATTCTCGCGCATCTCGAGAAGGAAGGGGTCGAAACCAAGTTCATTCCTGTAAAATCTGGAACGAAATCCAGTGCCGTTGTCGTTGGTATCGAACCACCAAGCACGTTCCCCACCATGTTCTACCGCGAGAATGCTGCTGATATTCAACTTGGCATTGATGATGTGTTGAACCTTCCTCTCGAGCAAACTCGAGCCGTGCAACTTTCGGGTGCGGCACTGGCAAAAGAACCGAGTCGCAGTGCAGTTTTTTTCTTGGCTGAACGCGCCAAAGCCCTTGGTAAAACCATTTTCTTGGATTTGGATTTTCGGGCTGACCAATGGCACGACCCTCGAGCTTTTGGGATTCAAATTCGGGCTTTGCTGCCGTTGGTGGACATTGCGTTTGGCACCGAAGAAGAAATCAATGCTGCCATGCTGCAACGCACTGAGGATTTGGTGATTCACAATTCGCAGATCACTGCACCTGAAATCAAGGGCGACGTTGAAAAAAACATTCAAGCCTTATTAAAAAAAGGTCTCGAGGCGCTGGTGGTGAAGCGCGGTGCAAATGGCGCAGATGTGTATTTGCAAAACTCGGACATCATCAAGGCTCGAGGTTTCAAAGTGGATGTGGTTAGCGTCCTCGGGGCTGGCGATGCGTTCGCGGCTGGTTTTATTTACGGGCATTTGCAAGGCTGGGATTGGTACAAATCCACCCGAATGGGCAATGCTTGTGGAGCCATTGTGGTGACGCGGATTGGTTGCTCAGAATTCAGCGCGTTCCTACCCGAAGCTTTGGCGTTTATCGAAGCTCAAGGTGGTTTCTAATGCCGTTTATTTCTGATGGGCGAGAATTGATAACCGATGCTTTCAAAAACGGTTATGCTCTGCCAGCTTTTAACATTTGTAGTCTCGAGATGGCTCAAGGTTGTGTGCAGGCTGCTCAAGAGTTATCTGCGCCAATTATTTTGCAGACCTACCAAGCCGATTTGTCATTTGGAACGCCTTCGGTGATGGTTGGCATGGTCAAAGCCATTGCCGATACTGCCAGTGTTCCAGTGATGCTGCACCTTGACCACGGAGTCAACCAAGACACGGTTCTCGAGTGCTTAAAAGCTGGTTACTCGAGTGTGATGCTCGATGGTGGGGCATTGGATTTTGAGGCGTTGCTCGAGTCTACCAAGTACCTTGCACCAATCGCACATCAGCACAAAGCCAGTTTTGAAGTTTCAGCCGAGCGTTTTAACAAAGGCGAATCTGCACCGACAGACCCTCTCGAGGCGCGGCGTTTGCTCGAGGCTGGGGCGGACATGATTGCTTGCTCGGTGGGATCTGAACATGGTCAAGCCTCAAGATTGGATTTAGCGCGACTCGAGCAGATTGCTCAGTCGGTCAATGCTCCGTTGGTGCTGCATGGCGGTAGCGGCATAGACCCAAGCGATTTGCGGGCTGCTGTTGCTTTGGGCGTGGTTAAAGTCAACATTGGTTCAGCGTTGTATAAATCTTTACTAGGGGTTTGGCATGGCTCAAGCCAAGAAACCAGTCACCGCGCTATCTACAACCAAGCTCGAGACGCAGTTGCCGAAGTTGCCAAGCATTACATTCAGTTGCTTGGCGCAAATGGGAGGGCAGGATGAATTCACCGAATCAACATAAGCCAGTGGGTGGGGTTCTCGAGGTCACGCCTGAATCTGTGGGCTGGAAGTTTTTGTCGTTCAAAACGGTTCTTTTGAAAGCTGGCGAGTCCTTCAGTGGGCAAACCAACGGCGAAGAAGCTGCCATTGTGCCAATTTCTGGAGCGTTCGATGTGCAGATTCTCGAGCAAATCTTTTCCCTATCGCGCTCGAGTGTCTTTGAAGAATTGCCGCATGTGGTCTACATGCCGCCTAAAACGGCTTATAGCATCACGGCTAGAACAGAAACACACTTTGCACTTGGTAGCGCTCCTGCTGTGGGCTTGTACCCTGTGCGCTGCTTTGCCCCGAGCGAAATGAAAATCGAGGTGCGCGGTGGCGCTCATGCGGTACGTCAAGTCAATCATATTCTGGGACCCGACCTTCCCGCCGAGCGCTTGGTGCTGTTCGAGGTCTACACACCATCGGGCAATTGGTCTGGTATTCCACCGCATCGCCATGATGGTCTGCGCGGTTCGTTGTACGTCGAGGAAACGTATTACTACCGCGTTACCCCAAGTGACACAGGTTGGGCAGTGCATCGCAATTACAGCCCCGAACATGGTCTGGACGAATTGCTTCTCGTTCGGGATGGCGATTTGGTTCGCACCCCAGTTGGTTATCATCCTGTCTCAGCGCCGCCCGGTTCAAATGTGTATTTCCTCAATTACTTGGCTGGCGACCACACACCCGAGCAACGCACTGTTGCACCTGTGGATGACTCCGATTGGGCATGGTTGCGTGAAGACTGGTCAGGCAAGCCAATGAACATACCTTTCGGAAAATCATGAACAGCGAAGCTCGGCGCAGCCAGATTATTCAACTGCTCGAGCAGCAAGGCTCAGTGTTGGTCGAAAACCTAGCGCCAAAGTTCGAGGTCAGCCAAGTCACCATCCGCAAAGACCTGTCCGAACTCGAGGAACGCGGTTTGCTGCATCGAACTCATGGCGGCGCGACATATGCCCATAAGAGTTTGTACAATCCGTCGTTTGGCGAGAAAATCAATTTTCAAAAAGCGCAAAAAGAAGCCATTGCCCAAGCCGCAATTCCTTACATCGAAGAAGGGGACTCAATCATCCTTGGCGCAGGTAGCACTGTCTTGGCGCTGGCTCGAGCCATTAAAAATCACTTTCGGCGTTTGCTGGTGATTACCAATTCAATTCCGATTGCGATTGAACTGGCTGAAACCAACTGGAGTATTTTGCTCACAGGCGGCGAGATTCGGCAGCACAGCATGGCATTGATAGGCTCGAGTGCGATTCGTTCCCTCGAGTTGTACCATGCTGACAAAGTCTTTTTTGGAGCAACAGGCGTTTCGCTCGAGCATGGGTACACCACGCCCAATGGTGAGATGTCAAACATTACCAAAGTGATGATTGATTCGGCTGACACGGCTTATGCGCTGGTGGATAGCAGTAAGCTCGGCAAAACAACCTTGGTACAGTTTGCAAGTTTGCACCGAGCCAAGGCACTGATTACCGACTCGAGCGCTCCGAGCGAATTTGTGACCGCCATGCAAAAACAAGGTCTCGAGGTACGGTTAGGCTAGTCGGAACTAAACCTGATTTTGTAATCGTTACGTGACACGCACAGAGGTCTATCCCAACCTTCATAGCATAACGAATGCGTGAGGTAGGGGCGAACCCCTGTGTTCGCCCTGCTTTTTGATTCACAAGCATTATGAAATTGTTTACCTCGAGACCCTTTGGTGGCTTTTCGATTAGAATAACCGATGCACCAACCCATTTTGTTTTTGGTCTGTGGCATTCCGGGAGCTGGAAAAACCACGTTTGCCAAAGTCTTGGAGCAAAAGCATAACGCCTTGCGCCTCTGCCCAGATGAATGGATGGCAGACTTGGGCGTTGATTTGTTCGATGAATCCTTCCGTGACCGACTCGAGAAACGCCTAATGAAACTTGCAAAAACCGTTTTGCAGCAAGGCAGCCATGTGGTTATCGAATTTGGCTCGTGGGCAAAAGAGGAGCGTTTGACACTGCTGAAACTGGCTCGAGAAGCGGGTGCAGAAGCTCATTTGTATTGGCTCGATGCACCTGTACCAGAATTAGCCCGTCGGGTTGCAGCTCGAGGTGGTGCAGATGCGGTTTTCCTGTCCGAGGCAGCCCTGCAAGAAATTTCTGAGCGGGTTGAACGCCCAACGCTCGAGGAAGGCGCTTTGTTTAATGATTTTCGGATTATCAACCCATAAGTTTGTACTGCAATTGAAACAACGCCGCTCAGCCCGTATGCTCTCGAGCATCATGTCGAATCCAACTCGAGCCTTGGCAGTGCAAATGGTTGAAGCTGCCAGCATCACCAACTCCAAAGCCGAACAAGATTTCCCAGATGTTTTGATGCGTTTGATTGGGCAGGAGGGCTATTTTCAAGCTCATCCTGAGTTGTTGTGGTCGCCCAAAATTGCCAATGACCCGCATGGGCGGCGCAATGTTTGTGCTTTGGTGCGCGGCTCTGGTCGCAAAACCGTGGTTTTAACTGGGCATTACGATGTGGTCAGCACCGACAATTATGGTCCTTTAGAGCCATGGGCGTTCTCTCCCGAAATCTTGTGCCAAAAAATCATGGAGGATTTGCGCCAAAATGCCCGTAGTCAAGCCGAGCAACTTGCTTTGCAGGACTTGGAAAGCGGTTTGTACTTGCCCGGGCGAGGCTTGCTCGATATGAAATCTGGTTTAGCCGCAGGTCTCACTGCCTTGTTTCAATTTTCAAAACTCGAGAATCAAATCGGTAATGTCTTATTTTTAGCTGTTGCCGACGAAGAAGACCGTTCTCATGGCGCTCGAGTTGCCTCGAGTTTACTTAAAGAACTGGATTTGGATGTGGTGGGAGTCATCAATCTTGATGCCACATCGGACACAGGCGACGGCTCAGCAGGGCAAGCATTGTACTTGGGTAGTGTTGGTAAACTCTTGGTTTCGGCTTTGGTGATTGGAGTGGATACACATGCGGGTTACGCTTTGGATGGCATCAACGCGAATTTTTTGGTCAGTGCATTGAACATGGCTTTTGAAGGCAATCCGCATTTGACCGACCAGAGCCTTGGAGAGATTGGCACACCACCAACCTCGTTAAAACAAACCGATCAAAAGCTCCAATACGATGTCACCACGCCAGCTCGAGCTTGGTTGTGCATGAATGTGCTGACGCATGGGCTAAGTGCCAAAGAAGTTCTCGAGCGGTTTACTCGAGAAGCGCGTACAGCCATTGATAATGCTTTGCAAGCCTTGCGAACTCGAGCTGAGGCTTTAGGGGCGAAATCAGCGGCTCATGGCGCTGCGCCATTGGTGCTGACATATCAAGAACTTTTGGAGCGTTGCCAAAAGCAAGCAGGCTTTTTGCATAGGCTCGAGCAGTTCTGCAATCAACTCGAGCCTCGTTTGGATTTACCAAGCCAAAGCCAGCAAGTTCTCAATTGGCTCTGGGATCAAAGTGGCTTGCTTGGTCCTGCCGTGGTGCTTGGTTTTGCTTCGCTGCATTATCCGAGTACGTTTTTGCCTCGAGAGCATTCGTTTGTGCGGTCTATCCAAAAATCGCTCGAGAAAACTCAAGAAACCTTGGGTGTGACGGTGACTGAACGAAGTTTCTTTCGAGGCATCAGCGATATGAGTTGGTTTGGTCAAGCCAACACAGAGGACATTGAGTTCGTTAATAAAAACACCGCAGCGCCGTTAGCTCGGATTGAAACCATGCCAGCCCAGTTGCCTGTGGTCAATCTTGGACCTTGGGGGCGTGATTATCACCAATGGCTCGAGCGGGTTTACATGCCGTATGCGTTTGAACATCTACCCAACATCCTCGAGCAGATTTTGCTGGATGTGTTTAACTCAAGCGACGTTTGACCGCGCCACGCACAGGCTCGGCGGTATATGGGTCTTCTGCCCAAGAGTGCTTGGGGTATTTGATTTTGAGTTCACGCCGCACCGCAGGATAAGTGTTCTTCCAAAAACTACTTAAATCCTGAGTGACTTGCACAGGGCGATACGCGGGGCTGAGCAAATGCAGCAGCACAGGATTGCGTCCTTCATTGACGCAAGGAGTCTCGAGCAAACCAAAGACTTCTTGGAGGCGCACTGCCAGCACAGGCGAACTGCCATCCAAGCTGTACTCGAGGCGGATTTGGCTACCGCTTGGTAC
>JAAFJQ010000239.1 GCA_013298185.1 Deinococcales bacterium | reverse complement strand
ATGGCTACTGGCACATTGCAAAATCAGTTAATTGGTCTTTGGGAAAGTGGTTTCATAGAGAAATATAACACGAGCTTACAGAGGTGTCAATTGCCATGCTTTATTGAATTGGATTTTTGATTTGCATAGGCAAGAAATTTGTAAATACTACTTTATGAACGTATTATCTAGTATTTTTGGGAAATTAAATCAATTGGCTTAGCGGTGGTGACTTTACAGTTTTCCAAAAGACTGTTATAGTCCAAGAAAGAAAAACGGTTTTCTAGCTGTCCCGCACCTTCACCGTCTTTGGCGTTTGTACTACACTGAGGTAGGAATGATCACGATTAAAGATGTGGCTCGAGAAGCCGAAGTTTCAGTGTCAACAGTTTCAAAAATCATCAACAACACCAAGCGCTTTTCAAGCGCAGTTGAAATGAGGGTTAAAAGTGCAGTCGAAAAACTCGAGTTTAAGCCTAACCCTCATGCCCGATCAGTTAGCACAGGTAAAACCCATTCGCTTGGCGTGGTGATTCTGGATATTGCCAATCCGTACTACGCAGCGGTGGTTAAAGGCATCAGCCATGAAGCCGAATCAAAGAATCATACAGTCCTGCTTGCAGATGCCGAGGAGCGCCCAAATCTGGAACGCGACTTAATTAAAACCCTTGCGCCTCGGGTGGATGGTTTGGTGCTGGCAGGCTCGAGGTTATCTGACTCGGATATTCGTGCTTGGGCTGTAAAAAAACCAATTGTCACGGTAGGGCGTTTGCCGGGTGGCGAAGTCATGAGTGTCATTTCTAACGAGTATGACATTGCTTTTCAGTTGACCCGACACCTCATTACCACAGGTAGAAAGCGAATTGCTTTTTTAGCCGGACCTGCTTTTTGGGTCAGTGAGCAACGCCAAGCAGGTTACGAGGCAGCACTGCTCGAAGCTGATTTACCTAAGATGGTGGTGCAGTTACCTTCGCCTAGTATCGAAGGTGGTGAAAGTCTGGCTGGAACACTGTTCATGGGCGCACATCGCCCTGATGCAATCCTTGCCTACAATGACTTAGCTGCCATGGGTCTGATCAAAGTGGCTCGAGATTTAAGTGTTCGCATTCCCGAAGATGTGGCAATTGCAGGCATCGGCGATATTCCATTTGCGGCTCTTGTCTCGCCACCACTGACCACAGCGACTGTACCAAGCGTTGAAATTGGTCGAACCGCTGCTCGGTTACTGATGCAAAAACTTGACGGACAAATGATGCTTGAACTAAGTATCGTCCTCCCTGCCAAATTGTGTATTCGGGCTTCAACCAAAGGCGAAGAAAAATAAAATAGGAGTCAAAATTTCATGACTGATTTAAGTAAAGAAATCGCGGTTGTTACAGGTGGGAGTGGAGTTCTTGGTAAGCATTTTTGTGCAGCCATGGCTCGAGCTGGTGCAAAAGTTGCTCTGCTTGGCAGTTCACAACAAAGCGCTGAAACTGCTGCCGCACAATTATTTGAGCAGGGTTTAACCGTTTATCCATATGCGGCGAATGTCCTAGACCGTGACTCACTCGAGTCTGCTCGAGTTTTGATTCATAAGGATTTAGGCAACATTAGTATTCTAGTCAATGGCGCTGGCGGCAACCGACCCTTGGGTAGCAGCGCCCCAGACCGAACTTTTTTTCAGATAGATATGGAAGCTGTGCAGTATGTGATGGACTTAAATTTTCATGGCACCGTATTGGCTTCGCAAGTCTTTGGACAAGACATCGCTGACGCCAGACAAGGCAGCATTATCAATATTTCTTCGATGGCAGCCGAACGCCCAATGACCCGAGTTGCCAGTTACGCTGCCGCCAAAGCCGCTGTCGAGAACTTTACCAAATGGCTCGCCACACATCTTGCACTCGAGTTTGGCTCCGGTGTACGGGTCAATGCCATTGCACCAGGTTTTTTTTCGACTGAACAAAACAAATACTTACTCTTTAACCCAGACGGCAGCAGTACTGAACGCGCTCAGAGTATCCTCAATCACACACCGCAAGGCAGATTTGGCAACCCAGAGGACTTAGAAAGTGCGCTCTTATGGCTTGTCTCGAGTGAATCTAAATTTGTCACAGGCAGCATCATCAAAGTTGACGGTGGTTTTGGGGCATTCACAGGAGTTTAGTATGCCAAACCCAGACCGTTGTTTTGACCCTGAACCAAGCCAACGCACACTGGCACGAAGCCTATATCAAAGCGTCTCGAGTTTGCCGCTGATTTGCCCACACGGTCATGTGGATGTCTTGTCCTTAGCGCAAAACACCCGCTTTGGCAGCCCTGCTGAACTGCTGGTGATTCCAGATCATTATGTGTTTCGGATGCTGTACTCCCAAGGTGTGCCACTCGAGAACATCAAATTCAACCCTGACCACCGCGAAGTCTGGCGGATTTTCAGCACCCATTTTCATTTGTTTCGTGGCACACCAACAGGTTTATGGTTGCGAGACGAACTCGAGAGCGTTTTTGGCATCACCGAAAAGCCTAACGCAGATAACGCCGATGCCCTGTACGACCACTTAGAAACGCTACTCGAGAAACCAGAATTTTTGCCCCAAGCCCTGTTCAAACAGTTCAACATTGCCACGCTCTGCACCACCGATGCCGCCACAGACTCTCTCGAGCCGCATCTGGCTCTTCAACAAGCTGGGTTTGATGTTCGCCCAACTTTTCGCCCAGATAAATTACTTGATTTAACCTCCAAGAACTGGCTCGAGGAAATCCGAAAACTCGAGGCATTGACGCATCCAATTGAGAATTTCTCGAGCTTTATAGCAGCCATTCAAACCCGCCGAGAACATTTTAAGGCAGCACAAGCCACCGCCACTGACCATGGCGTGACTCACCCACGCACCAAACGCCTCTCGAGAACCGAACTAGAAACCATCTTTAGCAAAGCCTTACACCAACAATCCTATCTCGAGGACATGCAAAACTTCACGGCTCACATGCTCCTCGAGTTTGCCCAAATGTCGATTGATGATGGCTTGGTGATGCAGCTCCACGCTGGTAGTCACCGCAACCACAATACCCAGTTGTTTGAACAATTTGGCTCTGATGCAGGGGCAGATATTCCAGTGGCTGTCAACTGGACAAACGGACTCGAGACACTGCTCCAAGAATTTGGCAATGAACCACGATTACGCCTGATTTTATTCACACTCGATGAAAGCACCTATTCTCGAGAACTCGCGCCACTGGTTGGGCATTACCCAGCTTTGCGTTTAGGTCCGCCGTGGTGGTTTATGGACAGCATCCACGGTATTGAACGGTATTTGGACAGTGTGGTCGAAACCACCGGACTGGCGAACCTTGCAGGCTTCAATGATGACACTCGAGCCTTTGCTTCGATACCTGCCAGACACGATGTTTGGCGGCGCACCACCTGCAACTGGCTTGCCAAACAAACCTTACGCGGCATTGTAGATGAAGCAGATGCTTTTGAAATGGCGCAAGATTTAGCTCAGAATTTGGTCAAAGATAGTTACCGGCTTTAAGGAGAAATGATGATCATGACCATGCGTTGGTACGGACCTACCGACCTCGTTCCGTTGCGCCACATTCGCCAAGTACCGGGTGTGACCGGCATTGTCGGAGCGCTTTACGACGTGCCAATGGGCGAAGTTTGGGGGAAAGAAAAACTCCAAACCCTGAAATCTCAAGTCGAAGCTGATGGTCTGAAACTCGAGGTGATTGAAAGCATTCCGATTCCTGAACCAATTAAAATTGGACTGCCTGAACGCGATTTTCATATCAACCGTTACATTCAAAGTATGCAAAACGCAGCAGCAGTTGGTGTCAAAGTGATTTGTTATAACTTTATGCCAATTTTTGATTGGACACGCACCAATTTCAGTCATATTCTTCCTGATGGCAGCAGCACCGTCAGTTTTGAGCAAGATAAACTTGACACCATAGACTTATCCGATGGCGCAGCCCCACTTCCGGGTTGGGCAAAAGGCTTTGGTCGGGCTGAACTCGAGAAGAACTTGGAGCATTACAAAAGTGTTGATGAAAAAAAATTACTCGAGAATCTCATATATTTCCTCGAGCAGGTTGTTCCTGTGGCTGAGAAAATCGGTGTAAAACTTGCCATTCACCCGGATGACCCGCCTTGGTCTATTTTTGGTTTGCCTCGGATTGTGGGAAGTCAAGCCAGTTTGGAACGTATATTTAAGGCTGTGCCGAGCATCCACAATGGTTTCACTTTTTGCAGTGGCTCACTTGGTAGCAGCCCAAAGAACGACTTACCAAGTATTGTTCGGGCTTTTGGTGAGCGAATCCATTTTGTTCATGCGCGAAATGTCAAACATACCAGCGAAAAAAGTTTTCTCGAGGTGGCTCATCCGACCCAGTATGGCAGTGTCAATATGCTCGAAGTCATGCGGGCTTTGGTTGAAGTCGGGTTTACCGGACCAATTCGCTCTGACCACGGACGAATGATTTGGGATGAACAAGGCAGACCGGCTTATGGTTTATTTGACCGTGCGCTTGGCATGACCTACCTTTTGGGTTTGGTCGAAGCGCTAACTTCTATAAAAGCCACAAATCAGTAAAGTGATTTACAAAAAAGAAGCCGTGATTCACGGCTTCTTTTAACCGTATTTGAACTACCGAACTTCATCCCAAAATAAATCTGGTACGGTCGGCACAGCATCGGCGGGTAGGTCAGTAAAGACACCATATTGAATCAAGTACGAACCAGGCACCAAACGACCCAAATTAAAGGTGTTGCCTTCGAGTCGCCAATTGACGGCTACAGTTTGGTTATTGACCAAGCCCGTCACGGCTGGATTTGGGCGGCGCACAGCGGGACTCGAGCCGCCTTGGGGCAGTGGGTCTATGATTCGTACATTCTCGACGGTGCGTTCAACCGTGATTGCCAAAGTGATGATGTACCCTTGGGCGTCTTGGGTGTAACTCTTGATGATTCGCACCGCTCCTTTCTGCACATCCGTGACCCTCGAGACAGTCACACCAGCTGGAGGTAAGACCCGTGCCATGCCTTCGGTGGCAAGCTCAAATGGCTCGAGTTCAGCGCGGATTGCTCCTGCGGCACAGACTCGAGCTGGGATTTGCAGCACCGCTGGTTTACCGCCACTGATGTCGGTGGCAAGCTCGAGCGGAGCAGCACTGGTGATGTCTTTGGGTAATTTTAAGTTTAAGCTGACTGGGACTGGGTAAGGAAAATCGGTGTTGGCTGTGGCGGTCAGTAGACTTTGTTGGCAAGTTGCCACAATATTTGGCGAAACCTCGAGTTTAAGGCTGGCTGAAATTTTGTACTCGAGAACCACACGTGTGACTTGATTGTCTTGTACCACACCTGTTTTGGCTTCTACAGTTGAACCCGGAAGTGGTGTTGGGGTGACGGGGTACTCGTTGGGGATCAGGGTTTGGGTGCTAGGCGAACGCAAATTCTGACCAGCTGCTCGAAATGGAATCCCCGAAATTGGCACTCGGGTTTTACCAATGATGGCTACAGTTTCTACCACCAACTGCCCTTGGACTGGACGGGCGACAAAGCGTACCCGTGCCGCACCTGATTGGGTTTTGGCTTGGGTAGGGGAGACGACGATGCCTTGCCCCTCGAGAACACTGGCACTGACAGGAATCCAGCCGGTTGGTAGGTTTGGTGCAATGGTGTATTCGTTTTCTCCGACAAGCGAATATCCCGCACCTGGTATCGGGCGACCACTGGGGTCTACGACTTCAACCACAGGTGTCTCGAGAATACTTAAACCTTGGGGTGGCACAAAGGCTGGAATATCAGCAAAGGCAGGTTGCCCGTTGATTCGCACCCGCAAGTTAATGGCATTGGAAAATTGCTTGGTGGTGGTTAGAATTCGCATCAGAAT
>JAAFJQ010000238.1 GCA_013298185.1 Deinococcales bacterium | reverse complement strand
GACTGCGAAATCATTCTCGAGCAGAATTTCACTACACCGTGGGTGCATCAGGCGTACCTCGAGCCTCATGCGGCGGTGGTCGTGCCTGGAACTGAACTGGTGGTCTACTCGAGTACCCAAGGGCAATTCGCGGTTCGAGCTGAAGTCTCGAGGCTGCTTGGTCTGCCTGTTCGCAAAGTTCGGGTTGTCCCGATGACAGTTGGTGGTGGCTTTGGTGCGAAATACGGGTTGATTGAACCGCTTGTGGCTGCGATTGCGGTTAAACTGAACAAACCCATCAAAATGGTACTGACCCGCTCTGAAGATATGGTCAGTACCACACCAGCTCCCGCCACTGAATTCAAGGTGCGTCTAGGTGCGAATAAAAACGGGGATTTGCTGGCGCTCGAGGCAGATGTTGATATGGATAACGGTGTATTTCCATTTGCCTTTGGCGGAATCGTGGCAATGCTCTTTGGAGGCACATACACATGCCCCAATTTCCGAATTTCTGTGCGGCAACTGGCAACCCACAAACCACAAGGTGGCGCGTACCGAGCGCCAGGAGCGCCCCAAGTTGCTTTTGTGCTGGAAAGCATGGTGGATACCCTGATTCGCCGTGTTGCTGCCGATCCGCTCGAGTGGCGTTTGCGTCATGCGGTGCAGCAAGGCGACCCGACTGGTACGGGCGCGGCTTGGACGAGCATCGGCATGAAAAACGTTCTCGAGCAAGCCAAAACCCATCCGATGCTGCAAGCTGCTCGAGAGAAAAATGTTGGGGTGGGAATTGCGGTTGGTGCTTGGGGTGGGGCGTTCTCGCCAGCAGGAGCGGTCTGCCGTGTTGAACCAGATGGCACGGTGCGCTTACAAGTCGGTAGCGTGGATATTAGTGGCGTGCATAGTTCCTTGGTGCTGGTTGCCGCCGAAACCCTTGGGGTTGACCCTGACCAAGTCGAGTTGGTACAAGGTGATACCAGCATAGGTCCTTATGCCCCAGCTTCGGGCGGCTCACAAGTCACGGTGAGCGTGTCTGGCGCGGTGCTGGATGCCTCGAGCGGGGTCAAAGCTCAGCTTCTGAAACTGGCAGCTTCGGAACTCGAGGCGCATGTGGATGATTTGGAACTGAAAAACGGTCAAGCTCAGGTGAGAGGCGTTCCAGAGCGCGGTTTAAGCATTGGGCATTTGGCTGGTTTGGCGCAGCGCAAAGCGGGCGGTGATGGTCCAATTGTCGCCGAGGGACGCAGTGCGATGAAGGCGGGCGCTCCGGGTTTTGCAGTGCATCTTGCCAAGGTTCATGTTGACCCTGACACGGGCAAAGTCACGCCACTCGAGCAAGTCGCCATTCAGGATGTGGGTTTTGCCCTCAATCCAACTTTGGTGCAAGGTCAGATGCACGGTGGCACGGCGCAAAGCATTGGCATGGGTTTGTATGAAGCCATGCGTTACGACGAGACGGGTGGGCATCAGACTGCGAATTTCCTCGAATATGTATTTCCACGGGCTTCTGATATTCCGCCCCTCGAGACTGTGCTGGTGCAGAACCCATCGGATAACTCACCTTTTGGCGCTCGAGTGGTTGGTGAACCGCCGCTTGTGCCGGGTGCAGCCGCCGTTGCCAATGCGATTTTTGATGCAGTTGGGGTGCGGATTACCGATTTACCAGCCAAGCCTGAAACGATTTGGCAAGCCATGAATGCAAAATAAAAGGCGCGGCTTAAAGCCGCGCCTCTCCTCGAGGTATGCTTATATTCCCAAGGCTTTTTTGGTCAGTGTCACAATCTGATCCATCGTGTCAGCCACTGGCACATTGGCTTTCGCCATCGCCTCGAGCTTGGATTCGGCTGTGCCGACGTTGCCCATAATCAAGGCTCCAGCGTGACCCATGCGCTTACCCTTGGGTGCGGTGCGCCCTGAGATAAAGCTGATGACGGGTTTCTTCATGTGCTTGGCAATCCACTCTGCGGCTTGTTCTTCGTCAGCCCCACCGATTTCACCAATCATCACCACAGCATCAGTGTCAGGGTCGTCGTTGAACATTGGTAACAAATCAATAAAGGTCGTACCAATGATTGGGTCGCCACCAATGCCCACCACGGTGCTGCAACCAATATCAGCCGCCGCCAGCATGGCGCTGGCTTCATAAGTCAGTGTGCCGCTTCTCGAGATCATGCCCACGCGCCCTGCTTTGAACGTGCTGGCTGGCATAATACCGAGCTTACATTCACCGGGGGTGATTAAACCCGGGCAGTTCCCACCAATCAGGCGCACGCCACCCATGTTTTTGATTTCTTTGACCACTTTCATCATGTCAAAAACGGGCATACCTTCGGCGATATTGACCACCAATGGAATTCCGGCGTGAGCCGCCTCGAGCGTCGCATCGGCAGCCGCCGCAGGTGGCACAAAGATAATGCTAGCATCCAAGTCTGGATGGGCTTCTTTGGCTTCACGCACGCTGTTGTACACAGGAATGCTCTTGCCGAGAGCGCTGAAGGTCTGACCGCCCTTGCCGGGGGTGCTACCCGCTACGACTTGTGTGCCGTACTCGAGCATTTTCTCGGCGTGGTACGCACCTTCGCGTCCAGTGATGCCTTGAACCAAAACTTTGGTGGATTTGTTGATCAGGATGCTCATGCGGATGCCTCCTTGACGACGGCTGTGGCAGCTTCCATCATGGTTGGGTAGATATTGATTGGTTTGTCCTTTAACAGCTCATTGGCTTCGGCAACGGCTGTGCCAGCCACGCGCATGGCGAGGGGCTTATTCAGGATGCCTTCCTCGAGGGCGCGAATCACGCCTTTGGCGACTTCATCAGCTCGAGTGATCCCACCGAAGATGTTGATGAGGATGCCTTTGACATCTGGGTCTTTGCAGACCAACTTGACCGCATTGTAAACGATTTCAGCTTTTGCACCGCCGCCAATATCAAGGAAATTCGCAGCTTTACCGCCGACCCTCGAGACGACATCGAGGCTGGTCATGACCAATCCCGCGCCGTTACCAATCACACCAATATGCCCGTCGAGCTTGACGTAACTAAAACCAAAGGCTTTGGCTTCAACCTCGAGTGGGTGTTCAGCTTCGACTTCGCGGTACGCCTCGAGGTCTGGGTGACGGCTCATGGCGTTGTCGTCAATGTCAATTTTGGCATCAGCAGCAATCACTTCGCCGGTGGTGGTGATGACCAGCGGATTGATTTCAGCGAGCGTGGCATCCGAGCCAGCGCAGGCATTCCACAAACCAACCATCATCGCAGCGATCTTATTCAGATTGCCTTCTAAACCAGCATCCAAGGCAATTTGACGGGCTTCAAAAGCGCGTAAGCCCTTGATTGGATCAATCGCAAAACGGGTGATGGCTTCTGGGTTGGTGGCAGCCACTTCTTCAATGTCAACGCCGCCTTCTTTGGAGACCATCAGGGTAAACGATTGCACGTTGCGGTCATGGATTAAACCGCAGTAATACTCTTTGGCAATGTCCACGGCTTTAGCAACCAAGACTTTTTTCACGGTCAAGCCTTTGATGTCCATACCCAAAATGGCTTGGGCTTTTTCAAACGCATCATTGGCATCCTTAGCCAGTTTCACACCACCAGCTTTACCGCGTCCACCAACATGAACTTGGGCTTTGATGACGGTCAGCGCATTGTATTCATTGGCAATGGCTTTGGCTTCTTCGGGGGTGCGGGCAATTTTGCCCGGCGGGACTGGTACACCGTAGCTGGCGAGTAATTCTTTAGCTTGGTACTCGTGAAGTTTCATAATCCTCCTCATGCCATGTGGGTGTCTCCCAAGCGGCACAAAACGACAAAGTTTACACCTTTTGCCCTACCTATGAATGCTGTGCCTGTTACGGTGACAAAACACCTATCGCCCCTCGAACGCTCGAGTATGTACAACGCGCCAAGAACCAAGCACCTGGCTTTGAGCAAAAAGCACTTCTCGAGCAGAAAATTCTCGAGTTGTTAGAACCAGCTACAAAATAAAGAAGCTTATTTGATTGTGAAAAAACATATGTTGAACAGCCAGTTCTCTCACTTTGAATCAGTAGCATTCAGACATGAGACTACCTCAATTCTGGCAAGTCGTGTCAATTGGAGTTATCAGCGCAGTTCTCATGGCTTGCGTGGCAGCACAACAACAAGCTCCAAGTTTGGTACTTGTTTTCACCAAAACGACTGGTTTTCGCCACGATTCAATTCCTGAAGCGGTGAATGCCATCAAAGAACTGGGGTTAAGAGAAGGCTTGGAAATCCGTACCACGGAAGACGCGGCTGAATTCACCGATGACAATTTGCGCCAATACAAAGCAGTGGTGTTTGCACTGACCACAGGCGATGTCCTCAATGACGCACAGCAAAGCGCACTCGAGCGTTTTGTCAAAACAGGTGGCGGCTGGCTGGGTATTCACTCCGCTTCGGATACCGAGTACCAATGGGCGTGGTATGAGCAATTGGTTGGTGCATACTTCAAAAACCATCCAAGTGGTCTTCAAGATACCGTAGTCAGTGCCGACAGTGACCACCCACTGTCTCGAGCCATCCCGAGCGGCGGCTGGAGCGTGCGCGATGAGCTTTATAACTTTCGCACAAACCCGCGTGGAAGTGCGCGTATCCTTGCCACGCTCGACGAGAAAACCTACCAAGGCGGGACGATGGGTACTGACCATCCCATCATTTGGTGCCGTGATCTCGAGAATGGACGGGCTTGGTATACGGGTCTTGGTCACACCAAGGCGATGTTCACCGAGCCGACTTTCCGTGCGTTGCTGTTGGCGGGTATGCGTTACGCCACTGGAATTGAGCCTGCTACTTGCAAGCCCTGAGCAGAGTCTCGAGCTTCAAAGCACTTCTCGAGTCAAAAACGAAAACAGGTTTTAACTTCCTGCTCGAGATTTCGGTAATGAAAACGTAAAAATCGCCCCACCTTCAGGGTGATTCTCGGCTCGAATTTGTCCTCCGTGGGCTTCAATTAGGGTTTTAACGATAGCTAACCCCAGCCCACTGCCTCCATCTTGGCGGTTACGGGTTGTGTCGGTGCGGTATAACCGTTGGAAAACCCGTTCTAAATCGGTTTCTTTTATCCCAGCACCTTGGTCATGTATTTGCACTGTAATTTCATGGTTGTTGCTTTGTACGAAGCAACTGATTTGTGTGCCATCTCGAGTGTGTTTTACGGCATTGTCAAGTAAATTATAAAGCACTTGTTGGATTCGTTCTCGATCAACTTGAACCAGTGCAGGTGCGCCAGTCACAGTCATTGTGCATTTTTTCTGCTCGGCAATTTGGGTAAAGGCTTGGGTTGCACTTTGTACCAGTTCGGTTAAATCCAGTTCAACAAAGTTAAACTCGAGACCACCCGAATCGCTTAAAGAAAGCAATCGTAAATCGCTAACCAAACGCACCAGCAAATCCACTTCTTCGCTCAGGCGTTGAATCACTTGTGGAGAAGTTGGTGTAATGCCATCTTGGATGTACTCGAGTTCGCCTTTTAAGACGGTCAGTGGTGTGCGTAGCTCATGGGCGACATCGGCGACCAGTTGCTTATGTTGTTGTTGTTCTTTTTCGATTTGGTCTGCCATCAGATTAAAGGTCATGCCGAGTTCGTGCAGTTCGTCACTGCCTTGGTTGGTGTAACGCAATTGGCGTTGCCCGCGTAAGTAACGGCGGTTGATTTCAGTTAAGCCACGGATTGGTTTGACCAACCGCGAAGCCAGTATCGCCCCAATAATAAAGGCTAAACTTAAAGCAAGAATCGTTGCCCAAACTTGGGAGGCTTGTAAGCTGACCAGCAACCGTTCTGCGCCTTGTGGGGCTTCGGCTTCTGGGAAAATCAGTGGTAGGATGGGCTGATTCCCAGTAATTTCAGGAGGACTGACACGAATCCGTCCTCGAGCCGCTTGTTCACTGAGCCACGAC
>JAAFJQ010000237.1 GCA_013298185.1 Deinococcales bacterium | reverse complement strand
CGACTTTGTTTTCTGGGCGCGTAAAACACGCGAAGTCACTCCAGATTTTTAAGCTAACCAAGATTAAAACCTCCTTTCGATTTCGGGTTCATTTTCAATTTCACCAAATATCTTCAATAAAACCTCCATTCGCCAATCCTGTTGAAGTGTCGTAAATTGGGGGCAGTTTTGGCATCCAGTGTGTATTAAGGATGCGTCTCGTTGAAAAACGGAGACGCATCTGGAATTTCAGTACACAAATCCTGTCACATCCACCTCCTCGAGAATTCCAAGTTGCTCGTGGTACTTCCCAGCCCATTCGAGGAGTTCAAATTGCTCAAATCCCGATAATTCTTTGCATGGTCGGGTCAGACCTGCTTGGCTGAGTTGCTCGAGTTTGTTGGTGTAAACGTTAATCAGGTACGGTTGCAGTCGGCGCATGGTGGCTCGGTTTACGCCAGCCTCGAGTATCTTTTCTACAGCTTTGGGTGCATATTGGCGAATCAGTATCGGAGTGGTGTCTGCTTCAATTACGCTAAAGGCTTTGTAGACTTCGGGGTAATCAAAGCGAAGGCGAGCTTCTTGGATTGCTTTTGCAGTGGTATCTATTTGGTCACGGTGGAGTTCTCTGAAATACGCTAGGAAAGTCTCAGGGTTATCCAAATCAATTCCAGAGCCAATCAGATTCTGGGTTTTTTGGGTGGCAACCGCATAATTGCCTTTTGGCATGGTTGGCACAACTGGCTTAAAGACAATCACTTGTCCACGTTCTAAGTTCATGTTGCGGTTGCAACGTCCTGCGGCTTGGACAATGCTGTCTAGCGGAGCAAAAGCACGTAAAACAAGCGGGAAATCCACGTCAACACCTGCTTCAATCAGTTGGGTGCTGATGACTTGGCAGGGTTGGTTCTCGAGCAGACGTTGTTTGATTTCCGCAAGGCGTACAAGTCGGTGAGCGCCACATAAATGCGTACTGAGGTGAATGGCGTTGAGATTTTCAAGGGCTTGCCAGATGGCTCGAGCGGCGGCGCGGGTGTTGACGATACACAGGGCTTGGTGATGTTTTTTGATTTCATCAGCTACTCGAGTATAATCCCAAGGTTCGACTGGAAATTCGTAACTAACGCGCTTTAAGGTATGGTACAGCTTGGGTACATCAGGCGCGATTTCAAAAGGATTCAGCTCTGGAAAACCACTTTTTGCATCCAAAGCTGGTTGCGTGGCAGTACAAAGCACCAAGCTCGAGCAGTAACGGTAGGTAAGCTGATGAAAAACTTCTAGAATTGGGGTTAGGAGCGGTGCGGGTAGGGTTTGGGCTTCATCGAAAATAATCACTGCCTTGGCAATGCGGTGCAATTTGCGGAGCTTGCTTGTTTTATTAGCAAATAAACTTTCTAAGAATTGTACGCTAGTGGTGATAACAATTGGCGCATCCCAGTTTTCGGTGGCGAGTTTAGCTCGGGTTAATCCTTCGTCTGAATCGATTTTTATAGCACTGTGATGCTCGAGAATGTTTTCTGCTCCAAGGATTTCACGGAATTCATTGGCGATTTGAGTGGTGATGCTTAAAAACGGTACGACATAAATGACTCGCTCAAGCTGATGGCGGATGGCGTGTTGCAATGCGAACGCCAAAGAGCTTCGGGTTTTACCACCGCCCGTAGGTACGCTAAGTCTAAAAAAACCAGTTGGCTCAATTGCGGCTTGTAAAGCTGCCGCATACACCTCGGCTCGAGCTTGATTGACGGGCGTGGGTTTGGCATGGCGCATGATTTGTTCTTGTGAGGCTTTTAAGCGCCCTAATAATTCCTCGAGATTGGCTTGGCGTTCTTGGCGAATCAAAGTTTTGTGTGGACTACCAAAGGCTTCGGTGTCCAAATGATCGGCATCCACAAGGCAACTGAGTAGCATGCGAACAAAAAATTCTCGTTCGAGTGGTGTAGCACAATCTGGCAGTGGTAAAGGCTGGGTTTCTAAGAATTCGAGTTTCTTCCATGCGAGAGCTTTCATTGCGCCATCTTGTAAAACTGCATCTCCAGATTTTTCTTTCAATCGAGTTTCGAGTGCCAATTGAGAATTTAAACCCGCATGATGTCCAGCAATCACCCACGGTAATTCAAGACCACGGGCTTCTGGGGTCAAAGCGATTAAAGCTCGAGCAATCACCGCACCTGTACTCGAATGATCGACTTTGCCTTTTTCGGGTGGGTTTGTACCATCACGCACTGCCACATGGGCATTCCAAAGGTAATCTTGAAAAGCGCTACTAAATTTGCCTGCATCATGCAGCATTCCAGCCCAGTAAGCTATTTTTTCCGCGCCGAACTTGGCTGCAAAACCAGCCGCATCTTTTGCTACTGTTTCTAAATGCTCGAGCAATTCGTGCCAAGGCGAATTTGGGTCTTTGGCATCGCGTGGCGTGTGTGCTGCATACTCTGGTTTCATTCGTAGCTCCGTACAACTTCACGCGCATCCTCGAGCCACCGTTGGCGCAGAAACAGCGGCTCGAGAACTTCGACTTTTGCACCCCAACCACGAATAAACGGCATCAGCTCTTGCGGTTCGCCTTTGTTGTTGACTCCAATCTGAATCGTTAGGATGTAATGCCCGTTTTCATCGGTTTGATGATGAATCACCCCCGGAAAGCGCCGATTCTCGAGCCAACGCCGTACACTGGCATCAAACCGAAGGCGCACCAGCATGGATTCGCGGTTGCCGATCACGCCCCAAGCGTCGGATAGAAAGGCTCGAGGGTCAAAGTCCAGTGGTATTTCATAATGCCGATCCAGTGGCGTGATGCTTTTCATTAGGCTGAGCATAAAAGTGCGAATTTCAAAGGGTGGATGGTTGATTCTGCGTCCAATCACATAAATTTCAAAATTTGATCTTGAAACTTCAACAAAGTAAATCTCGAGTTCATTTTTTCGTGGTTGTTGGCTGGTGGTGCTAAACGCCAAGTAGTCGAAGCTGATCACACGGCGCTCAGTCCAGCACCGAGCTATTTTTTCAAAATAAAAGTATTTTTCGTCTGAGCCTTGATTGTTAGGCAAGGACAATTGCGCGATTTTCTGCATTTCGGGTGGCATGGTCAGCAGGATTTTCTCGAGGGCGTTTTTATAACTCTGTGGTGGGTTGCTGCTGTGATGAAACAAAAGCCTCAAGGCAACATGAGCTGCCAGTGCTTCATCGGGTCTTAAAATCGGTGGTGCTTCTCGAGTCAGGCTGTAGGTTTGGGGGCGTTTATTATCAGCATTTATGCTGTTACCCTGAGCGCGTAAATCTTCTAGGTCACGCAAAATAGCACGATGACTGGCTTTGTTATAGCTCACTTTAAGACGTTCACAGATTTCTTCGATGGTGCGTGATTTGCTTCGCAGCAGTTCACGCACCTCTTGGACTCGCAATGATTTTTTTTGAGTGGCTTTCATGGTTTTCTCCAAATAGGGTAGCAACACGACAATACTCGAGACGTGTCGCCTATTTGTCGCTTTTTCTGAAATGATTATTTGTACGCTGATAATCTAAGTGCAATAGACTCAGTTCAAATCGCGTGGTTGATGCTCAAATACCCGTCGTTGCTCGAGAACCCATTCTGCATCTACACCCGTCATGAACACCGAAACCGTTTCGCCTTTTTCCTTGGCTTGTTGCACATCGTAAATCCAAGTGCTGTTCGGGTCGAGGCTATACACCCCGCCTTTCTGCACTACACTATTTTGCCAGCCAAGTATTTCTCGCAGAGCAGCCACGGCTTTAGAAATCAATTTTTGTTTATTTCGAGCCTCGGTTTTAGGAGTGTTTGGATAGAGTTCTTCGAGCAAAGCTCGAGCGCTGCATGAACCTTCTTGCTCGAGGAGTAAAACCAGGACTTGAGCAGCGCGGCTGGTTGGGCTGATACTGATGTTTCGCTGGTTGATGCTGACTTGTAATGCACCTCTGGCTTTCACAACAACCTCTGTGTTGGAACTGATTTGCGCCAAAGTCGGTATGTCAATGTTCATACTCAACAGCAAGGCTTGAAGTTGAGGGAAGGCTTTCAGTTCTTCTCTTCCCCAAAGACTATTCCAACGTACTTTTGCAGCATGCTCGAGGGCAAGGTTTGGGTTGTGGTGTCGCCGTGCAATTTCAGCCAACACAATCTGACGGCGCTCTTCGTCCTCGCCTCGCCCTTGCCACTGCTCGAGGGCGCCTAAAGCAGCTGCGACATTGCCATTGGACAGCAGCGCAGCCGCTAAATCCGGGTAGATGGTCTGAGGCAAACGGTATTTTTGCTGCATCTGCAAGGCTTTTTCCAAAGGCAGCAGGGCATGGCTTGGAAAACCTCGTAAACGCTGGGTATGACCAATGCCGCGCCATGCTTGGATTTTGTCAAAGGGTTCTTTGGCGAGCTTCAAGGCTTTTTCATAGGCAAAAAGCGCGCGTTGATACTCACCTGCGGCTCGCCAAGCCAAACCAAAACCACGCCAAGCCTGAGATTGAAAATGCTTTGCATCTGCGTGCGAAGCTCGTTTGAGCAGTTGTGCATAATGACTTTCAGCCTCCTCGAGTTTTAAGTCTCGAACGCAAGACAAACCCATATTCGCCATGATTTGCGCTTCGTAAAAAGCATCTTGTTGAAAAAATCCCTTGGCTCTTGCCCAGCATTCTCGAGCCGCCGCACCTTGAAGTTCTAGTTCCAAAGCCCGTCCCCATTCAATCCAAACATACCCAGATTGACGACCTTTGGTGAATTCAATCGCTTTTTGAAAGGCTTCTTGCCAATGTGCCAGTCGCAATTCAAAACTGGCTTCGGCAATCACTCGGTAGGCAAGGTCAAGTCGAACACCTGTTTTTAAGGCGCTTTGGGCTTGTTCTAAAGCACGTATTGGTTGCTGATTTCGCAGCAGCGCCAAGGCATACAACGACATGGCATTTGGATTTGGCATCAGCGACTCGAGAAAACCAAGGGCTTTACCAAAGGCTCGAGCGCACAGCAGCAATTCGGCATAGATCAGGTCATTTTGTGCGGTTGCCATGTTTTTTTGATGTGGTTCAATCAGTTTCACAAAATCCTGATGCTGCTGCACAGTCCGCGCCAAACGCAAAACCACCAAAAAAGAGTGTTGCATTGCCAACCAGTTTTCTTGACGAATCAGTTTTCTGCACTGCAAAACATACTCTTTCCATTGGTTATTGGCACTGATTCGCATGGTGTATTGTAGCGCCAAAAGCCAATGCCTTTGGCGCTACAACCTGCTTGATTACCCGCCTGTGCCACCGCCGGGGTCATCTCCAGCCAGTAAGACTGGCGTCGGGGTAGAAACACCAACCTGTGGTACAGCCATCACGGCGAGCAGCACCACTGCCAACACAACTTGTACGACACGTTTCAACATAGAACTCCTTTTGAGGGCAAAGCGCCACTCGAGGGCAGTGTCGTTGGTCAGTGCGTCAAATCGTGTCGCAATAAAAAAGTAGGTTCATTTGTGATTGGATCATTTACAAAAAACTCGAGAAACAAAAAGTAAAAACCCCGTTTCTCACGGGGTCTTTCTTTGGAGCCGAGGGTCGGAGTTGAACCGACGACCTACCGATTACGAATCGGTTGCTCTACCTCTGAGCTACATCGGCATGGCTCGAGCAATACTCGCAGCTCAAGAATGTTACGAGGCTTGGGCTTGGCTGTCAAGAGCCTGATTGGCTTAGCCTTGGCGAAGCATGATGCTATAAACCACCCACCCCAGCAAAGCAGTTTTAGCTGTCCAAGCAATGGTGCGAATCCAGTTTGTTCCAACCAGCAGGGCAAGGGCTTGAGCATCAAATCCACTCGCCAGAACATTGTGTTGTGGCACTTGTAAGAAGAAAGTGCTGAACCAAATCACGCCAATCAGGGCGGCACTGACCCAAGCCACCCAGCTCGGCACACCATCAAACCTCACCCCAAGCAGCACCAAACCGAGTCCCAACTCGAGCAGCATCGGCAGCAGTACTACGCTCGAGATTCGCAAC
>JAAFJQ010000236.1 GCA_013298185.1 Deinococcales bacterium | reverse complement strand
AGTTGGATTAATCGGTTTAGGGCATTATTGGTGAGATGGTCGAAGAAAACAGCGAACTTTGTTGCTGAGCTGCATTTTGCTTGCTCGTGGATTGCATTTAGAGCTTCAAGGCTTTCAGGCTAGGCTCTAAGTCGTCATCAGTGGTGAATTGGGGAATTTTTGAGCAGCCTTAACGCAGCGCGAATGATTTGGGTCACGGCGGTCAAGCAAGGCAATCAGCACACCTGAATCAATCAGCATTACAAATGTCCAGTTTGTTTTTTCTCGAGCATGGCTTGGGCAAAATGCTCTGAAACAAATTCAGAATTGGCTTCACCATTCCCCTCAACTGTACCAATCACATCCTGCCACGCATCGAACAGGCTTGAAGGTTGTAGCGCTTCTCGGACTTGCTGCAAAGCAAATTCCTCTGGGGCAACTCCGCTTTGCTCGGCGGCTTGTCTCAGTTTTGGCTCGAGGTCTGGTGGGATAACAACAATCATGCTTTGATTGTACTACAGTTGTGTTTTTCTCGAGTGTCAAAAACAAAACGCGCCCAAGCCGAGGCTCGAGCGCATTGAAAACCATTTTTTCCTTACAAGCCTGCACCAATTTCATTGGCGGCACTGATGATGCCCTTCGCCGTGGCTTTGTCCAGTTCAATCTTGGCTTTAATCCGCTTCAAAGTCGTCACTTCCTCGAGCGCCCGTTGGTCAAGCGTGTCGGTAATGAATTTAATCTGCCCTTGAATGCCCGGAATCACAATCTGCTCGAGCGCATTGACCCGTCTCGAGGTTTTCTTAATTTCCTCACCAATCCGCCGCAACTTGTTCTCTGTGGCGGCAACTTTGATGATCGCTTCCACCAAATTCTGAAACTGAGCGGCTGCCTCGAGCGTCCGCGCCCCCGCCCCAATCGGCGAGAAAGGCAAGTCCTTACTGAAGGTTGGTTGTTGAATTTTCGGGATTTTCACCCCGTAAATACTTTCCACCTCGAGTTCAAGCTCTAAACCCGATGGTTTTGCCAATGCCAAGGATTCCACCGCTTCGGGTGAATCCCAAGCCTTTGCCACAAACAAAGCAAAGTAAGCATCCTTACTCGATTGCTGCAATAATTCTCGAGCCGCCAAACTTTCTTTAACCAGCGCAAAAAACTCGCCAATCAAAGCATCGCGTTTGCGCTTAAGAAGATCAGCGCCTTGCACCGCCAAGCGCCTCGAGCCACGCCGAGCCAGCAGATTCGAGCGGGTTGGACTGATTTGTTCTGCCATTTGTTCACCTCCTCAAAGAGGATTGACACTTTCGTCTATCCAAAAGATGTCGCTGGTCACGTACTCCCCCTCGCTGCGCTCGACCCCTCAAAGAGGGGTGCTAAGTTCAAGGTCTTGCTTTTGAGTCCCCCTCTTTGAGGGGGAAGTTCGAGGAACGAGAGCGGGGAGTCGTGAGAGCTTGCGTCTTTTTGTAGGACAGTTTAAGCCGTTACAAGCTCCGAAAGTTTCTGCGTGCCGTAGTTCGTTTCGATGTATTCCTTGCGGATGCGCTTTAACTCGCTCTTGGGGAATTCGGACAGCAATGCCCAGGCGATGTTCAGGCTGTCTTCGATGGAACGGTTGGCTTGTCCTTGGTTGATGAAGGTTTTTTCAAAGCCATCGGCGAAGCGCAGGTACTTTTTGTCGTTGTCGGTCAGGGCATCTTCACCAGTAATCGCAACGAGGCGGCGCAAGTCCATACCACGGGCATACGAAGCAAAGAGTTGGTCGGCGACTTCTTTATGGTCTACTCGAGTTTTGCCTTTACCAATACCGTTGTTCATCAATCGGCTCAGGCTTGGTTGCACGTTGATCGGTGGGTAAATACCGGCGCTGTCGAGGTTACGCGCCACGTAGATTTGACCTTCAGTGATGTAACCGGTGAGGTCTGGAATCGGGTGGGTGATGTCGTCACCGGGCATACTTAGAATTGGGATTTGTGTGACCGAGCCGGGCTTGCCGTGAATCACACCAGCGCGTTCGTACAGGGATGCCAAGTCGGTGTACATGTAACCGGGGTAGCCGCGTCGTCCGGGGATTTCTTCTCGAGCGCCGCCGATTTCTCGGAGGGCTTCGCAGTAGTTGGTCAAGTCGGTCAGGATCACGAGGACGTGGTAGCCATGCTCGAAGGCAAGGTACTCGGCTGCGGTCAGCGCCATGCGTGGGGTCAGGAGCCGTTCAACGGTTGGGTCGTCGGCTTGGTTCAGGAACAACACCGAACGGGCAAGCGCACCTGTTTGCTCGAAGCCACTCACAAATTGGCTGGCTTCGCGTTGGGTGATACCCATGGCGGCAAAAACCACGGCGAAACCTTCGCCTTCGCCCAGCACTTTGGCTTGACGAGCAATTTGCAGCGCGAGGTCGTTGTGTGGCAGACCTGAAGCGCTGAAAATCGGCAGCTTTTGTCCGCGAATCAGGGAAATATTCACGTCAATGCTCGAGATACCCGTTTGAATAAATTCTTCTGGTTTTTCTCGAGACACAGGGTTGATGGCGCTTCCGTTGATCGGGAGGCGCTTGTCGGCGACGACTGGTGGCAGTCCGTCAATTGGTTTACCAATTCCGTTGAAACGGCGACCAATCATTTCTTTACTCACACCCAGACGGGCGACATCTTCGACCAAGGAAACGGTGGTTTTGGCAAGGTCAAGCCCCGAGGTTTCCTCGAAGACTTGAAGCACGGTGTAGTCATCTGAAACTTCGATGACTTGTCCACCACGGACTCGTTTTACGCCATCGGTGATGTCAACAATAGCGCCGTAAGGCAGGTCAGCGGCGCTTTTCAAGAACAACAGTGGACCTGAAACGTAGTCTACGGCGGTGTATTCTTTACTTAATAAGCTCATCAGTTCACCTCCTTAGGCTTTGGCGCGGAATGCAGTCTCGAGCATTTTCATGTACTCGGCTTGGTAAGCGGGGAATTCGTCCTCGGGGACGAAACGGGCGCGTCCAACTTTTTCGATGGTGGCGGCATCGCCCAAGAAATCGGTGATTGCTCCACCTTTAGAAAGCATTGCGTCGCCTGCTTTGTACAGCTCGAGCATCATGTTCATCATGCCGTAGGCTTTTTGCATTGAGCAGCTTGCGTCTACTTTGTCGTAACCGTTTTGTTGGAGGAAATCCTCGCGCACAATGCGTCCAACCTCGAGCGAAAGGCGTTCGTTGTCTGCCAAGGCATCTGGTCCGACCAACTGCACCACTTCTTGCAAAGCAGCTTCTTTTTGCAGCAGGTTAATCAAGGCGGTGCGCTTCTCGGGATAGTCCTTAGCGATGTTTTCCCTGTACCAAGGCTCGAGGATGCGGTTGAACAAGCTGTAGCTCTGCGCCCAGTTGATGGCGGGGAAGTGACGGGCGCGGCTTAAGCTCGCGTCCAGCGCCCAGAATGCACCAGTGATACGCAAGGTGGCTTGGGTGACGGGTTCGGAGAAGTCGCCACCGGCGGGAGAAACAGCACCAATCACCGAGACGCTGCCAGTTTCGCCAGCCAAGGTGGTGACGCGCCCTGCTCGTTCGTAGAATGCCGAGAGACGCGAAGACAGGTACGGTGGGTAGCCTTCTTCGGCGGGCATTTCTTGCAAACGCGAAGCAATTTCACGAAGGGCTTCTGCCCAACGGCTGGTGCTGTCTGCCATCATCGAAACGGCGTAGCCCTGATCGCGGAAGTATTCAGCCAAGGTGATACCACAGTACAAACTGGCTTCTCGAGCTGCCACAGGCATGTTCGAGGTGTTCGCCAGAAGCAATGTGCGCTCCATCAATGGTTTGCCAGTCTTAGGATCCTCGAGTTCAGGGAATTCCACCAGCACATCGGTCATTTCATTACCGCGTTCGCCGCATCCGACGTAAACCACGACATCGGCGTTACCGTACTTGGCAACGCTTTGTTGGGTTACGGTCTTCCCTGCACCGAATGGTCCTGGAATCGCGGCTGTACCACCTGCGGTCAGCGGGCAAAGCACATCGAGGATTCGCATACCAGTCAAAAACGGCAGATTCGGATCGAGCTTACGGCTGACCGGACGAGGACGACGCACAGCCCAGTTGTGATACATGCGAAGTTCCGTGCCATCCTCGAGAACCGCCATGACTTCATCCACGGTGTAATCACCGGCTGGTTTGATGCTTTTAATCACCCCAGAAATATTTGGCGGAACAAGGATTTTATGGGTGAAACTAAACTCAGGCACATGCCCGATGCTCGAGCCACCTTCAACCCGATCCCCGACTTTGCTGGTTGGAGTAAACGCCCACTTTTGGGTTCTCGAGAGCGACTTCACATTCACACCACGGGCAATAAAGTCACCCGAGGCTTCACGGATTTTATCCAAGGGGCGCTGAATACCATCAAACACACCATTGAGCATCCCCGGTCCAAGTTCAACCGCGAGTGGCAAATTGGTGCTGATGACTTCCTCACCGACGCACAAACCGTTGGTGTCCTCGTAGACTTGGACAAAGCACTGATTCCCATCCAATCGAATGATCTCGCCGACGAGTTGTTCTTTTCCAACGCGAACAATATCGTTCATTTTCGCGCCTTCCAAATCCTCGACGATCACGGCTGGACCGGCAATTTTCTTAATTTTACCTGCCATTTGTACCTCCTAAAAGAGCTGTGAGCTATGAGCTACGAGCTATGAGCAAAAACCGCTTTTAGAACCTCAAAGCTCATAGCTCAAGGCTCATAGCTTGATTTCAAATCCAATCGTGCTGCGTACCAATTCGCGCATGTAGGCTTTTGCGTCTACGCTGTCCGAGAAAGCGGCTGTGAGGCTGGGAATCGGGAGCAGGACGGGGAGTTCGCGTCCGCGCATTTGGCGTTCCATGGCTTTGGCGGGGTCAGCAATCACTCCTTCGTCCACGGCGATTAAACCAAAGTTGTTGCTTTGAATCGCGGCTTCTAAGGTTTTGAGGGCGGTGTCCGAGGTTGCCTCGAGAACGTCCACTCCTGCTAAGCGAAAACCAGTGGCGGTTTCGCCATCGGTCAGAATTGCGAGTTTAAGCGCCACGTCCGACCTCCTTTTTAATCACTTCGGTGGGGACGTTGTAGAACTTGGCTCGGGCGATCAGACGCGCTAAGGCAATTTCTTGCTCTTTTTCTTTTAAGAAACCAATCACCACGCCAATGCCTAGGGCATCGGCGACGTAGAGTTTCTTGGCGGTCTCGAGCAGGATTTGACGAATGGTGTTCTCGGCTTGTCCAAGGTCGGTGGTGTCGGCTAGTCGCGCAAAGGCGTTTAAGCCTTCCATACCGCCGTTGCCAGCCGTAATTTGTTCAAAGCGCCCTTGGTTGATTTCCTTGCCGCCTTTAACAAAGTAACCCTCGAGTTTTTCGGGAACGGTGCTGGCTTTGAGCTTCAGGGCAGTCAGGATGTTGGCTGCGTCCACTTCGCGGCGCAAGTAATCTTTGAGGATGCTCGAGTCGGCTTTTTTCAGGGCGGTTTCGTAATAGGCTTGGTCGAGGGCAATTTCAAACTCGAGCAAGTTGCCGTTGGCAGTTAAGTTCTGCGCGGCTTTACGAAATGCCATGGCAAGCGGCGAGGCATTCATGCCAGCCACACCAATCAGGTTGCCAACATCGGGGACGTTAGCTAGGGCTTGCAGCACCGCAGGTTTGAGGCTACCAGCAGGCACAAGATTAGCGTAAATTTCATCGCCACTGCGCCCACCAATTTTACCTCGAGCCACGGCTTTTAAGTTCAGCAAATCATAACGCGCAAAGAGTAAAGCAATATCCCCACCACTGACCCCATCTGCCATACCCACGACTTTTTGGGCGGTGTTGAAGAAGTTGCGGGTCAAAGAGGCATCGAGTTGACTCAGACCAGCGCCACTGGCGGTGGCTTCGCCGAGGTCAGCTCCGATGGAAGATTCAGACAGCAAACGCAGGAACTCGGTGTAACTGCTGGCATTGACGGCATCATCGAGTTTTTGGGTGATTAAACCCGCGTGCATGGCTCGGACTCGAGCGTTGATGTAACCATAATTATCGGGCATAGGTTTGTCCTTTTTGGGATTGAGCAAAGGCTAAGCCCC
>JAAFJQ010000235.1 GCA_013298185.1 Deinococcales bacterium | reverse complement strand
CCAACTTACTCCCACCCAAATTCACCCTGCGCGAATTACAAGATGTCCACGAAACCATCCTCGGACGCACCCTGAACAAAGACGCATTCAGACGCAAAATCCTAGCCACAGGACAACTCGAGCCAACTGGCATCCTCGAGACAGGACAAGGATTTCGACCCGCCGAGTATTACCAAGTCGCAGAAAGGAAATAATTATGTCAATCCTTTTTTACGGTACAAAAGAAGTCCCTTACGGCTGCTTTTCAAATTTCAGCGCTCATCCTTTTACTTTGGATAACATTATTTGGCGCACCACCGAGCATTACTTTCAAGCCATGAAGTTCTACCCCAACTGGGATCACATCAATGCCATTCGTGCCATGCCAAGCCCAATGCAAGCAGCCAAGGCTGGTCGCTCGAGGGCGCGTCCTTTGCGAGCGGATTGGGAGGAAGTCAAAGATGACATCATGCGAAAAGCCGTGCTGGAGAAATTTCGTCAGCATCCCGAGATTGCTCGGATTCTGCTCGAGACAGGCGATGAAGATTTGATTGAGAACACCACCAAAGACCATTATTGGGGTTGTGGTAGCACTGGCACAGGCAAGAACATGCTTGGCATTATCTTAATGGAAACTCGAGCCATCTTAAAAGCCGAATTGGAGGCAACATGAACCGCGCTGCTATTGCTGCTGATACGCTTCGTATTTGCGAAACGGGAATTATCCAACTTGGTCAGGGTAAAGCTGGTTATGACTTTTCAATGACCCTCAAGCAAAGTGTGGACAGGACAGAGTTATTTATTGGCACTGAACCTGAACTCGAGTTGCCTATGCTTGCAGAATACCAAACCAAAATTTCAATCACCAATGAAACTTCACTCGAGGCGTTGGAACGTCTTTCTCGAGCCTACAACAACGCAGTCTCGAAAAGTCGAAACGATTGGTTCGGTGGGCTGACCGAAAAAATACTCGAGCCTGACGAAGTGCTGTGCCTAAACTTTGCCTCGGCAAAAAATCCCGGCGGTGGGTTTTTGGGTGGCGCTCAAGCCCAAGAAGAAAGTCTGGCTCGCTCGAGTGGCTTGTACAAAACACTGATGTCCAAACCAGATTTTTATGCTTTTCATCGGCGGCAACATGATTTACTCTACTCGCATCGGATGATTTACAGCCCAAATGTACCCGTTTTCAAAAACGACGCTGGCGACCTTCTCGAGCCTTACAATGCTGCTTTTATCACCTGCGCCGCGCCAAATGCAGGAGCAATAGCCAGCAACCAAGCCCACAGCACGCACTTGATACCAACTGTTCTCGAGGAACGCGCGGCTTTGGTGTTGAGTTTAGCCGCACTCAAAGAACATCGGCGTTTGGTGCTTGGTGCTTGGGGTTGTGGGGTTTTTCAGAACGACCCAAGCATGGTGGCTCGAGCCTTCGCGGGTTTGCTCGAAGGGCGTTTTAAGAACGTCTTTGAAGAAGTGGTTTTCGCTGTTTATGACCGAAGTAAAGGGCAAGAAGTGTACACCGCTTTTGCAGAAATTTTTAAGGAGAAAGAATCATGACCCCACTTCGCCGCGCTCGAGTCAGCCTTGAAGGATTATCGGTTGGTGATGCTTTTG
The DNA here is from genome assembly GCA_013298185.1 of Deinococcales bacterium. GTDB lineage: Bacteria > Deinococcota > Deinococci > Deinococcales > JAAFIG01 > JAAFIG01. The sequence goes on along the minus strand of JAAFJQ010000235.1, from coordinate 4,479 downwards.
GTCAGCAGTTTTTCTTTACCAATGGCGTGTATGAAGCCATAGAAGCACGTCTGTTACCCTCGAGTCCTTGGTATTGGACAGATGACACAATGATGGCAATTTCAATTTACGATTGCCTCGAGAATCACGGTCAAATCAAAGCCGATATTCTCGCTAAAATGTTTGCCAAACGTTACACCAATGATCCCGCTCGAGGTTATGGTGGCGGAATGCACGACACCTTGCGGGCTATCAATAGGGGTGAGCCTTGGGAACGCGTCACACTCGAGGCTTTTGCTGGCACTGGTTCATACGGCAACGGCGCTGCCATGCGTGTAGCACCACTTGGCGCGTACTTTGCTTATGATCTTGAGCGCGTGGTTTCAGAAGCCACTCTATCGGCTCGAGTTACTCATGCTCATCCAGAGGGAATAGCAGGAGCTATCGCTGTGGCAGTGGCAGCAGCTTTGGCAACTCAAAATGAACTAACTGGCAAAGCGTTTCTCGAGAAAGTCATTGAATTCACACCCGAAAGCGAAGTTAAAAGTAAATTGCTACGAGCCACAAAATTTACGAAGCGTACACCAATTGAAACTGCCATTAACCAGCTTGGTGTTGGTTGGCAAGTCTCGGCTCAAGACACCGTACCATTCTGCATTTGGTGCGCCTCCAAACACCTTGATAATTTTGTTGAAGCCATGTGGTACACCATCAGCGGACTCGGAGACCGTGACACCACTTGCGCCATTGTCGGAGGAATTGTCGCGGCTCGAGTCGGTTGGGATAACCTACCTATTCCTTGGCGTGATGCCAGAGAATCCTTAGAAATTTGGGAGAGTACATGATTTTATTTCGCCCCGTCGGTCTCGAGGAATTGCGTTTGATTGCCCAAGCCAATGACCAAGCCTTCCCGCCGCGTTTACCAGACCAACCGATTTTCTACCCTGTGCTGAATTTTGAGTACGCTCGGCAAATAGCCGAGGGCTGGAACACCAAGCACAACAATCCACCATGTGGTTTTATCACCCGTTTTGAAGTGGGGGACAGTTACATCAAGCAATTCGAGGTGCAAATTGTTGGCGCAAGGGAAAACGCTGAGCTGTGGATTCCCGCCGAAGGACTCGAGGAGTTCAATCAAAACATCATTGGGAAAATCACGGTGGAAGCAGCGTATTACGGTGCTGGTTTCACTGGTGAAATTGACCCAAAAACCAATTTACCGATTGAATTTTCTCGAGGTGAGCCGTGATGTACATTAAATGCCATACCAAAGCGCTCGAGCCACGAGCCAGCACAATTTCAGGAGGTCGTCTATGAATTTTTTTGGTGTTGACATTCCACTGTGGGTTTTTGACTGGACAGGCTCGGCTTGTGTGATTTTTTCCTTGCTGTTTTTGTTCACCAAATCCATTGCCTATTGGCATTTTTCCAACGCCAGTTTAATTCCATACTTTGTGCTGTTTATGGTTGGGCAACAATGGATGCTGGCGGGCTTACAAGTTTCTTACCTGATTTTTGGTTTTCATGGTTTGTACCTCTGGATTCTCGAGGCGCGGCGTGACAAAGGCGAAATCAAGTTTAACGAACCTGCTTGGTATGCGGTGACGTGGGTAGCAAGTATCGCTATTTTTGCGTACACAGTTCTGGTCACAGATTTTCGCAGTGACCCTTGGAATTGGGTGCAATTTGCAGCCGTCAGCTTGGCGCTGATTGCTAATTTTGGCACGACCCGTAAATGGGCTTGGAGTTGGGGCGTGTGGATTGTGGTCAATGCTGTCCAAGCCGTGTATTTTTGGCATTTGGGTTTATGGGCGCAATTTGCTTTGCAGTTTGTACTGGCTGGCATGAGCGTTTATGGCTACCTCGAGTGGACTAAAAAACAAAGCAAACCGTTGTTGTCCTAGAAATTATAGTTAGCAGGACAGACACAGGGGTCTGTCCCTACATTCAAGGCATAAAAAGTGCGTGAGGTAGGGGCGAACCCCCGTGTTCGCCCTGTAACCGAACATTGAAATCCTTAGACCCAGTGCAAAATTCCTCTTTCCTCCCACAAGACTCACCCCCACAATGCTAAAATCTTCTCATGAATGCGATTCCAACTTTATCGCACCTCGAGTTGTTCGCCATGCGCGAACGCTTAGCGGCTCGGTTACGGGAATTTGGCATTCGGGCGCAACTCCCGAAGCTCGAGTTACCGAAACTCGCGGCTTTGGCTGAATTGGTCGAAAGCCATGTCCAATCCTCGAATACGTTTGGTCGAGGTTGGTTGAAGAGTGTGCTGCTGAGTTTGGTGGTGCTGCTCGAGCAGGTTTTTGAAGCTCCGACCAAAGAACTTGAACACCAAGAAGCGCTGCAAGACCGTCCAATCCTACTCGAGTACCCAATTAGTTATTTGGTTTTGTTTGGGCATCATGCTCGGGTGATGTGGTGTTGCTTTCGGAATTAGTGGCTTTGTGCTTGATTCTCGGCATAAAGCAATTTATTCTTTGAAAGGTTAATAACATCATGGATACCCTGATTTACCCCCCTCGAGAAATCATCGAGGCTGATCGCCCACCGCGTCCCGCCGCCCTCCTGTCCAAGTCTTATCGTGATCGTTTGATTGAACGTGGGATGCTGGCTCTGTACCGTTGGTACACCAGCCGCAGCCAAGAAACCCGCAATTGGAATGTGGATTTGGGCTTTGATTGGCGCAACATCAATCAGAATTTCTCGCCGACCACCAAACAAGTCCTCAAAGGCTTTTTTGCGGTCGAGCAGTACGTGCCAGATTATGTTTCCAAAGCCCTTGACTTGGTGCGCCGCAGCCACGGGCGCAGCCATTTCCAGATTCGTTGGGGCAGCGAGGAAGAAAAACACGCGGATACTTGGGAAAATGCGGTGTTGTTCTCGAGAAGCCAAACTCCAGATCAACTCGAGGAATACAAATTTCAACTGCGTAAAAAAGAATGGGAATTGCCGTGGGAAGACCCTTTGCATTTGCTGCTCTACACGGTGTTCCAAGAACGCGCCACGCAACTCAATTACATCAACATTGGTAAAATTGCGGCTGGTCAAAAAGCGGGTTTTGAAGCCGATAAATGCGATGTGCTGTCAAAAGTCGCCCTGACCATCGCCACCGACGAAGCCGCGCATTACAATTTCTTCCTCGAGGCAGCACGCTTGCACATGTATTACTACCCGCTCGAGACGCTGGAAGCCATCCGTGATGTGGTCGAGCATTTTGCCATGCCAGCCCAAGCCCTGATGCCAGATTGGCGCGAGTTCTTTGAGGCAGCCTACAAAGCTGGTGTGTACGGACCTCGGGAATACGCTCGAGATGTGGTGGCAGTTGGTTTTAAGCAATTTGGGATTGAAAGCCGTAAGAGTTTAGAAGCTGGCATCCTGAAAACCCGTCTGATTCCCGACGAAGAAGGGCAAATGCGGAACAGCGCCATTTGGGAAACCTTTGACCCAGACGGCATTGTCGAGGATGTTAAGCGCTTGTATGCCAAGGTTCAAGGTTTTGAAGATAAGTACGGCATGTCGGAGTTAGACCCAACGCATTTTGTGGAAAATCCGCTCTGGAAAGCTGTCTAAAAGATCATAAAAAAGCAGCGGCATATTCACGCCGCTGCTTTTATTTTTGAACTATTTAATCACTTGAGGTTTAACTTTAATCTCGAGTTCCTTACCGCCACGCACGACAGTTAAGGTCACCTCATCGCCAAGTTTGGTGTCAAAAACAACACGTTGTAAATCCGAAGCATCGGACACATCGCGTCCATTGATTTTGGTGATCACATCACCGTTGATTGGTAAGTTATCCACTTCTCGAGTCGCGGCTCGTAAACCTGCTTTGGCGGCTGGGCTGTTTGCTTCAACACCGCGCAGCATGATGCCATTGGCAGGTAAGTTAAATTGCTTGCGGAAATCGGCTGGGAATTGCGACATGTCGTATTGGAAAGTCGAAACGCCTAAACGTGGTCGGCTCGAGGTAATCGCGGCGCTGTCCAGCACTTTACCTGCTTTGAGGTCTGGCAATAAGCTGTTCACCAAGTTAATCGGCACAGCAAAGGCGATACCCGCAAACTGCCCTGTGCCAGAAAAGCTCGTACCAGGCGAGAGAATCGCGGTGTTAATACCGATTACTTCGCCTGAAGAATTCAGCAGTGGACCACCTGAGTTGCCCGGGTTCACTGCCGCATCGGTTTGAATCACATTGTTGGCAAGGTTGCCACTGCCTTCAAAGCTGCGTCCGGTTGCCGAGACAATACCCTCGGAGACGCTAAACTCGAGACCAAAGGGGTTGCCCATGGCAATGGCTTTTTGACCAACTTTTAGGGTGTCCGAGTTACCAAATGGAATCGGGGTAAATTTCTTACCTGGGGCTTCAATTTGAATCAGTGCCACATCGTACACAGGGCTGCGACCAACGACTTTGGCAGCGTAGCGCTTGGGGTCGTTGTGAAACTGCACGCTTAATTCGCCAACCGTATCTGACTCGAGGGTGACGACATG
>JAAFJQ010000234.1 GCA_013298185.1 Deinococcales bacterium | reverse complement strand
ACAAATCATTCAGCTGGCTTCGGAAGATGTCGTGGTCAAACTCGCCATTTCACTCCATGCCCCCGACGAAGAAACCCGCAAGCAAATCATTCCCACAGCTCATGCCCACACCATCAAAGACATTCTCGAGAGCGCCAGAGAATACCAGCGCCGCAGCAAACGCCGCGTGACTTTTGAATACAGCATGTTAGCCGGAGTCAACGACCACCTCTGGCAAGCCGAACTGCTGGCTCAGTCCCTGCGCGGCTTGATTGCCCATGTTAATTTAATTCCCATGAACCCATGGGCTGGTTCTGGCTTTACCTCGAGCAGCGAAAATCGAATTCAAGAGTTCTACAACACCTTAGAAAACCTAGGAGTACCTGTGTCGGTGCGCCGTTCTCGAGGAAGAGACGCTGGTGCTGCTTGCGGGCAGTTGGCGCTGAAACGCGAGTAACTTTTATTCCAAATCGAGGAAGTTTGTGGTGGACAAGGTGTGCCTCTTTTTATTCCAAGGCTTTTCTGACATTGCCTTGGTGCTGCTCAAGCAACTCAGCAGCTTCCGAAGCACCAAGGTTCTTCTCGAGCATCACAATCGCGGTTTTTACATTCCAACCCGCTTGGGAAAGGGCAGCTTCTGCCATGTCATCGGTGACATTGGTGGCAAGGCGGGTTAAACGAATGGCTCGAGCCACGAGTTTGATGTTGGTGGCTTGTAAATCCACCATCAAGTTGCCGTAAACCTTGTGCAGCCGCACCATAATGCTGCTGGAGATGGTGTTCAGGGCAATTTTTTGAGCAGTGCCAGCTTTTAAGCGAGTGCTACCTGAAATCACTTCTGCGCCTGTGTCCAGTAAAATCGGTAGGTCGGACTGCTCGAGAACTTTGGTATCAGGATTGTTGGCTAAGCCAATACACAGCGCCCCAGCTTTCTTAGCCGCCTGAAATGCACCCAGCACATACGGTGTTCCGCCACTGGCAGCAATGCCAATCAGCACATCGTTTTGGGTGGGTTTGAGGGCGTTTAAGTCTTGTTCACCCATTTCAAAACTGTCCTCTGCGCCTTCAGCTGCTTGAAACACCGCGCCTTTGCCACCTGCCATAGCAACCACCGCCCGTTCTCTCGACCAACCAAAAGTTGGAGTCAGTTCGCTTGAGTCTAAGTAGGCTAAACGCCCACTTGTGCCAGCTCCGGCGTAAAGTAAGCGCCCACCTTTGGCGAGGCGCTCGGCAGCTAAGTCCACGGCTTTGGCAATTTGGCTCGAGGCATCAAAGACAGCTTGGACAGCGTTTTCTTGGTCTGCGATCAGCAGTTTCACCAAAGCTGTGGTCTCGAGTAAATCAAGGTTTTTGCTTTTTTCGTTGATGCTTTCTGTACCATGAAGGGTGATGTTGGTGTTCATGAATGATAGTCTACACTGTGCTGCCAACCCGAGCCTTTGCCACTTTGAACTTGCATTGGAATCCGTTTTCCGAGCCACCGCTCGAGGATCGCGCTCATTTAGCAGTGGAAATTCCTGAACTCGAGTTGCAAACCAAACAAGCTCTGCTTTATTTAGGTGAGAAAGGACGCGGTAAAACAACCCACCTTCTCAAATTGCATCAGTCTTATCCAGAAGCGCCCTATTTGCACCTCCCCGAATTTGGCAAGCACCCACGCATCCCTCGAGCCAAGATTATTTTTTTGGACGAAGCGCAGCGTTTACCGCATTTAACTCGGTATTTTACTTGGCAAAAAGCCAGCACTTGGGTGATTGCTTCGCACGAAGATCACACCCGCGAACTCGAGCAGGCTGGTTTTACAGTGAAAAAAATTGTACTCGAGGGTTTGAATTTACAAAAACTCGAGGCGCTGATTGAAAAACGCCTCGAGTGGGCGCGGCGCTCGAGTGGTGAAATTCCAAGAGTCCCCAAAGCCAAACTCGAGGCGTTGCTCGAGCAATTTGGTGATGACTTACGCAGCATTGAAGGTGCTTTGTATGACGCTTATCAAACCATGGAGCGTATGATAGGAAGGCACATGACTTGATTCACCCCAAAAAGCTGCATGATCTGCTAGAGTTTTGGTATGAAAAAACGTTCTGGTCAATTTTTTTGGCGTGTTGTTTTTCTTGTCTTGTTCGGCTTTGCACTGGCAGCTTGCGGTGGTCCGACCAATTCTAATGCTGTGCTGCGCTTACTGATTTCAGGTTTGCCAAGTGGCACAGAGGCAGCAGTGCGTGTGGTTTTTCCAGATCAAACCCAACAAGCCATCTCGAGCAGTACCGATTTGACTTTACCGGCGGGTACGTATTTGGTGACTGGTGCAGCGGTCAGCAGTCAACAGGCTGGTGTGGATGCGTTTACTTCCAATGTGAATGGAAATAATGTAGTGCTGACGGCTGGTAGTACCAGAACTGTCAATATTGCGTATCAACCGATTGTCACTAAAATATCACCCCTCATGCGCGTGGCAACCGCCACAACGACTTCTACCCTGACTTCTTTGACCGTAGGTGGTGATGGTAGAACCACTTTGGTTTTCTCGAGCAGCAATCCACAAATTGCTGGGCTTCAAGTTGGCGATTTACTGCAACTCGGTATTTCTGCGGCTGCACCTGCTGGGCATTATGGACGGGTGTTTTTGGTCAGTGGTACGACCATTGTCACCGAACCTGTGTCACTGGGTGAAGCCATTGAAGAAGGTGCGATTATTCTTTCAAAATCCATTGATTCCAATGCAGCAGGGGTGATTCTACCCAAAGGATTGACCCGCAGTGTGGATCCTGGTTGCTTAAATGTCAAAGTACCGATTTCAGTAAGTGGTGGCAACAACGTTTCACTCGAGGGTAGTGTTGTGATCGGTGGTCAGTTGTGCATGAAACTCAACATTGATTTTCGGGTTAGTTTTTCAAAGAAATTAAAACCCAATGTTTATTTTACGATTCAAAACATCATCACTTCCAAATTCGAGGTCACGGGTTCTTTAACCGCTACGTTCACCAAAGAAGTTGAAGTTCTTGCCCTTCGATTTGCACCGATTACCGTTGTGGTTGGAGTTGTACCTGTGATCCTCGTACCACAAATCTCGCTCAGTATTGGCGCAAGTGGTTCGGTCACAGCTGGGGTGCAATTTGGACTTGAGACAAGTGCTGATATGACAGGTGGTTTTAGTTACAATGGCGATAATAACAGTTTCAGTCCAATCTCGAGAAAAACCACTGGTTTTACCCCACCTTATCCATCACCAACTGCCAGCATGAGTTTCAAAGTGTATGCTTCACCAGAAGCTGCGCTTTTGGTGTATGGCTTGGCTGGTCCTTTTGCAAGACTGACTCCATTTGTTCGTTTTGATGTGAATTTCTTACCATCGTTTAATTGGCAGTTATTTGCAGGTATTACCCTATCAGCTGGGATTAAAGCTGGCTTTAAGTTGCTGAGCATTGAAGTGAATTTTGAACTCTACACTTTTGAAAAAGAAGTCCTGACCAGTAGCACGCCACCGCCGATAGGTGTTCCAATAGGTAGCGCCCCCGGGGTTGTTGCTGAAAATGCCATGGTGATCACTCCAGATAACACTGTTTATGTTGGTGCTGGCAGTTCGGTGAAAGCCTTGAGCAACACTGTGATCAGTGCTTGGACGTATAACACCACCAACCCTGTTTTGGGCTTGCTTCGCGGGGGTGATGGCAGTATTTACGTCTGGGACTTCGGTGGCATTATTTATGCTCTCAATGCCAACGGCTCGGAGCGCTGGAAAAGTACAGCTTTTGGCTCGCTCGAGATACGCCGCCTTGCCCTCTCGAGTGCAGGAGTGTTGGTGGCTGCTGGTGGCACAAGTGTACGAGCTTTTAATGCCAGTACCGGCGCGGCTGGTTGGACAAACACCCCAACCCCAACAGATTCAATTTACGGCGTTGGAATAGACCAAGCTGGCGCAGTCTGGGTCAATGGCAGTGACAAACTGTATAAATACACTTCTGCGGGTGTTCTGACCTCGAGTATCGCTGCACCAAGCACACCAGGCAACCTTGCCATAGATGCTTCTGGAGTAGTTTATGTGCGAACCCAAGCACGGCTTTGGGCAGTCAATCCGAATGTCAGTTTCAAATGGACGAACTTAAGTGTTGCAAACCCTAACAGTGCCACAATCGTTTCTGGTAATTCAGACCAAGCCAGTTCACCTGCAATTGGTGCTGATGGAACGATTTATGTTTGTACTACTGCGCCTGATGCTGGTTTAAGCGCCATCAACTCAAATGGAACAAGCAAATGGAATTACCGTTTTGCAGGTTTGTGTAAAGCCACACCAACGATTGGCAGTGATGGACGAATCTACATTCAAACCGATACCGAAGTTCTTGCTATTGAAGCCAATGGTGGTCTTGCTTGGAAAAGGGCAGTCAACACCCCGCCCGGCGACCCACCTTCGATGTCATTTAACAGTAATAAATTGCTTGTTGTTGGAACTGCACAGGGCTTGAGTTTACTTAGCGCCCAAACCACTTTGGCAAATTCAATGTGGGTCAGAGAAGGTGGCAATGCCAACAGCTCTGGCGTCGCTCAATAAGCTATAATCTCTCTCATGAGTTTTAAGCTTGCTATTCGCCTTGATCGCCCCGACGGAATTTACTTGGCTGGTGACACCATTTCTGGTGTGGTCAGCGTAATAGACCCTGACGGTGGTCGTGGCAAAATCCAACTGATCCGAGAATGGCGAGCGCATGGTCGTGGCGCTGGCGATCTTGGCTCGAGGGACGAAATGACGATTGCCGAGACTTGGTCGGCTGGGACAAGCGAAATCCCGTTTAGTTTCACCATGCCCGATGGTCCGTTTACCTACCGAGGCACAAACACCAATTTGGATTGGTATGTTCGGGCTGAATCAGGTGGGTTACTGAATAAAACCCGCGCGGAAACTGATTTTATCTTTGGGGCTGTACCAAACATGCCAAATGTGAATTTTGGACCTGCCTACACCGCACCTGTGGGTTATGGAGCGCCTTCCGATTCATCTGTTCCTCCGATGGTTGCCGTTGGTATTAGCCTGGTGGTGCTGGCAGTCATCATTTCGTTTTTCATGTACGCTCAATTACCGTCGTTTATTTGGATTCCAATAATTGCGATTTTTACTGGAGGATTTGGATATATTACCTATACCTTGATACGGAATAACCTTGCCAAAGCCAGACTCGGCGATGTCCAACTCGAGATTGAACCCTTGGTGCTTCAATCTAACAACAACGTACAAATCCGTTTTTCCACGGTTGTCAAAGCTGATACCAACTTAGAAAAAATCGAAGTCAAACTGCTGGGTAATGAAACATGGGTTACTGGCAACGGTACGAGCCGTACCACCCACACCGCGCCGATGCACCAAGCAATCGTTCCTATTTCCGAGGCTCGTTCGGTTCGAGCTGGTGAAAAACTCGAGTTTAGTTTAGAAGTCCCCATCCCAGATGGTGCAGCCACCACTTTTTGCGCCAACTGTAACAAAATCACTTGGCAAGTTGTTGTCACCATTCCACTCAAAGGCTGGTCGGATTGGCAGCACATTCAAGAAATCACGGTGCGTCCGTGATAGACACGCATTGCCATTTGGATGCAGTGCCGAACCCTGAAATCAGTGCGGCGGAACTCGAGGTTTTAATTGCAATTGGTTTTAACCCAGAACGCGCTCGAGCTTGTTTAGCATTAACTAAGCAATTCCCGAATGTTTACACCACCATCGGATTACACCCGACTGACGCAAATATGTTCTCGCCCGAAACCGTAGCGATGCTCGAGCAACTCGCCCAACAACCCAAAGTCGTTGGCATCGGCGAGAGCGGCATGGATTATTATTGGGATGCCGCCACCCCAGAAAACCAACGTGCCAGCCTAGAATGGCAACTGGATTTAAGCCGCCGTTTGGATTTACCAATTGTTATTCATTGCCGCGATAAGGATAACGCCAGATTTGCCTTTGCTGATTGCGCCGCGATTCTTCGTAATGCCGCTTGGAGCAAAGGCATTCTGCATTGTTTTGCAGGGGATACGGAACTGCTCGAGACTGGTTTAGAACTTGGTTTTTATGTCTCCTTTGCGGGAAACCTGACTTATAAAACCGCTCAGAAAATCCGTGATGCTGCGCTGAT
>JAAFJQ010000233.1:2442-6133 GCA_013298185.1 Deinococcales bacterium | reverse complement strand
TTGCAAGCCAAGTGCAACCAGTACACCAATCAGCAGCAGTAAATTCCCACCAAGATTGACCACAAAACTCGAGAAGAACCCAGATAAGGCGTTGACATCGCCATCTATGCGTTCAATCATCTCGCCAGGTGGACGGGATTTATGAAAGCCCATACCGAGGCGCAAGGTATGGGCTGATAAGTCAAGGCGCAGGGCATTGGTGGCACGCCATGCCACATCATTAGAGATATACGCGGCGACTGCCCGAAAGCCACTTGAGACCAGCGCTGCGGCAATAAACAGAATGGCGAGAACGGTTAAATTGGTGGTGTCATTTGATTGCCGTGTGGCATCCACAAAGAGCTTGGCAATTTGCGGATTAACCACTTGCAGCCCTATGCCCAACAGTAAAAACAAACTCATCCAAGCCACCCTCGAGCCTTGAGGCAGGAGGTACTGGCGCAACAGCAACCAGAACTCGGCAATCGGGAGTTTCATGGTTTGCCAGTTTACGGGTTACTCGAGGGCGGCTGCCTCAGCGTATTGGCGTAGTGTGTACTTGCGGTGTGCGTCAATACGACTGCAATTTTATTTTACGAGCGTATGGGCTACAAACTGTTCAAGGACTCGAGTTTTATCTGGGCTGGCAAAGACCACATCACCCACTGTATGGAAAAGCATCTGGCAGCCTAAAATTTTATGGGGTTGTTTGGTTCGGGTTCATGCGGCGGCTCTTTTTTGCCTAGCCTCAAGCCTACGGCGGATGACCCACTCGGCAATCGCAACGTTGATGACCCAGCCCGCCGCTAAGCTGATGGCTCTGGTGAGGTCATTCAAATGCTCAGGAAAGAGTAGAAACAACGGCGCGGCGGTGAATACTTGCGTGCTTCCTCCCGCCCCGACAGCATAGGCTCGAGTCATCCAAACGCCGTGGTTGTTAAAGTCCCGCCGATAAATGGTGACAGCCCCCACCACAATCGTCAGTATCATCCACGCACTAAACAACAACCGTGTTCCGTACACCAGCGCACCATCGTATGTGGGCATGGCGTAAATGTGTATCATCCATAAAGACGAAAGTGCCACGACCAACCCACTGGGGATGAGTATTCGCCCGAGCATTTTGTGCCAACCCAGTTTTGAGCGGCGCAAACTTGGAACAAACTGTAAAGCTCCTAAAATCAAGAACACAATGCCACCTAGGCTATGCGCCACGATGGGCAGCGGATCGGCAAAGAAGCGTGCATTTGCGGGGGTGATGATGGTTGCGCTGTTACTCTGCTCCAATAACCGAAAAACCCCCGAGGCAGACGGAACCAATGCCAGCAAGATAAGCATTGCAGGGACGAGCCACTCGTTTTTATTGAGTGTGGATGTTTTATTCATGTTCATTTCCTTTTTTTGCAATAGCGACCCAGCCCTACTGATTGGCATAGGTTTCATGGTGTTCTTTGTGGATTCATATTTGTATTGCGTTACAGGCAAAGTCTATGTTGGGTTCACAAAGCCTCCATCGAAATACTGAGCTTGCCTCGAGCATGTCCAGCACCGAAATACTGCATGGCACGGGGTAACTCGAGCAGGGAATATATTTCTTCAATCACGGGTCTGATTGCGCCAGTCTCGAGTAGGCTGCCTAGATAGAGCAAATCACTTTGTTTTGGTAAAGCAAGCAGTGAGCCAAATCCCTGTCCGTTTTTTCTCGAGTGGAACATGCCTTGGGTCAATACTTGAAGAATGTGTTTGAATGCCCCGCCGACAATCACATACTGCCCGTGAGGTTTCAGGAGTGGCTTGTACTCGAGAAAATGCCGTTTGGCAGCAATATCAAGCATCAGGTCAAAACGCTCCTTCGTTTGCCAAACATCGGTTTTTTGGTAGTCAATCACCGTGTCCGCGCCAAGTGCGTAAGCCTGAGCCACTTTTTGAGTGCTGCACACCGCCGTGACCTTTGCGCCAAGGGCTTTGGCAATTTGCACAGCGAACGTACCAACCCCACCAGATGCACCATGAATCATGATCTGCTGACCGGCTTCGATTCTACCCATGCGTAAGCCTTGCAAGGCAGTGCTGGCAGCCAGTGGTACAGCCGCTATCTGCTCGAGTGAAAGCTGTTTTGGGGCTGCTGCAAGGTGCTGTTCTTTGACACAGACAAACTCGGCAAACGCCCCCATGCCACTGCTCGAGGCATCGCCGTAGACAAGGTCGCCAACTTTGAACTGGGTAACATTGTCGCCAATCGCGGTGACAGTACCAGCCACATCTGCGCCTAGGACTGGATTATTGGGTTTGAACAATCCAAAGCCCAATCGCATGATTGTTGGCGTGCCAGTCAGCAAACGCCAATCGGCAGCGTTGATTGAACTGGCATGATTGCGGATTTGCACCTGATTCTTCTTAGGCATGGGTATCTCGAGTTCTTCGACCCGAAGTTGCTCATGAGTTCCGTATTGGCGATATGTGATGGCTTTCATGGATGATCTCCTTTACTCAGTCCTTTGACGAGTAACCAAATTGGGAAAACAATTTCAAAGGCAGCGCCAGGCAAAAATAAAATGTTGCTGCTTGGCAAACCAATCAACTCGAGTATGACACTCAGGCAAAGAAAGAAATAACCAAGGAATCCTAGGATTGCCAGCCAAACAGGAACAAGTTTTGCAATCAGCAGTACATAGCAAAGCATGATGCTACCAACGCCTAAAAAAATCATGGCGATGCTAAAACTGAGGTCATGCCAAACTCGAGCTACGGCTAAGGCATCGGGGTTACTGCTGATGTTGAGCAGCAGCAAAACAGCCATTGTGCCAACGGCTAACAAAACACCCTCGAGTAAACGAAACCCAAGGTAGGCTGTGGCAACCACCAAGCTATGCTGGCGCAAAGCCGCGAAGAGCAGCACACCAATCAAAGACACGCCAATGGAATTGATGATTTCTAAGAATGCAGCTATCAAAACCTGATTTTTCATGGTTTCAAATGCCGCAACCGAAGCGAGGGCAGGCTCGAGTAAACTGTTGGCAGTCAGAAAACTAGCCGTGGTGACTAGAAATAAAACAGCCGTGATTCTCAATTGAATGTTCATAGCAATCCTTATTGAATAGAGGCTCGAGTTGGGTTTATTTTGGCAATACTCGAGCTGACGTTCAGAGTGAATCTGACGTTGCGATGGATTTGAATGTTGATGCTTACTCTTCTGGGTAATGAAAAACTTGCTCGAGTGGGACTTTGAAAACACGGGCAATTTGAAAAGCCATCTCGAGCGAAGGCGAGTATTTGCCTTGCTCAATGGCAATAATCGTTTGCCGCGTCATACCCACCCGCTCGGCAAGGTCGGCTTGGGTCATTTCATGGTTGGCAAAGCGCAATTGCCGAATGGAATTGGTGATTTTGGTGCTTTTCATTGCGGGTAAAACCCTTGGCGGTACGCCAGCAGTTTGATGATGCCACCCAGTACAGCATTCGCCACCAAAGCATAATAAAGCGTGTGAGCAATGATAAAATGCTCGAGCTTATAGATGCACATCACCACCACCACCAGCCCTGCAATGTTGACCACAAACTGCGAGTTGTATTCGCCGTACTGCATAATTTCAAGGTCGCGCTGATCGCGTTTTGGCGTGTTTTTTGGAGCAGTGATACCAAGGGCAATGTTACCAACGATAGCCGCAATGGCGGCACCACCGATGGCGGCAATCATTGGTGTGGCGTATAA
>JAAFJQ010000233.1:0-2432 GCA_013298185.1 Deinococcales bacterium | reverse complement strand
TTTTTCTTCTTGTGACACAAAGACTCCTCGAGTGTTGAAATCGTTCAACATTATTAATGTAAAACATTTTTTACATGATGTCAAGTTTTTTTAACATGCTTTGTTAAATTCTCGAACAGCACAGCGTTTATGGTATCTCGGGGAATGTCTCGAGCCACCCGTTTTGTACTTCTATTTCTTGCTAAACTAAGCACCTCATGTTTTTACCAGACTCTTTGAAGGACAAGGTCATCCTTGTCACCGGCGGCGGCACAGGCTTAGGACGCAGCATGACCGAGCGTTTTCTTGAACTCGGCGCAAAGGTTGCGATCACCTCGAGACGCAAAGAAATGCTCGAGAGCGTGGCTGCTGAACTGACCGCCAAGTACGGCGGCGAAGTCTTCACCACAGGCGTGGATGTCCGCGATCCTGAAGCGGTCAGCCGCATGATCTCCGAAGTCTGGGCGCATTATGGGCGCATAGATGTGCTGCTGAACAATGCCGCAGGCAATTTCATCTCACCCACCGAACGCCTTTCGCACCGAGCCGTGGATGCCGTACTTGGTATTGTTTTGCATGGCACGTTTTACTGTACTTTAGAAATTGGCAAACGCTGGATTGAAGCTGGTATTCACGGCACAGTCCTGAACATCGCCACAACCTACGCTGCCACGGGAAGCGGTTATGTTGTGCCGAGCGCCACCGCCAAAGCTGGTGTGGTCGCCATGACCAAAAGCCTTGCCGCTGAGTGGGGCAAATATAAAATTCGCCTGAATGCCATCGCCCCAGGTCCATTTCCCACCGAAGGCGCGTGGAGTCGCCTGATGCCCTCGAAAGAACTCGAGCATTTGTTTGAACGCCAAATCCCACTGCGTCGCATGGGTGAACATATCGAACTGGCGAATTTAGCCAGTTACTTGGTCTCCGATTACTCGAGTTTTGTAACAGGCAGTGTCTTCACCATTGACGGCGGTGAATCCGCTTGGACAGGCGGCGAGTTCAACGTGCTGGACGAAGTCACCCCTGCTCAGTGGGACATGCTCGAGGCGATGCGGAAAAAAGGTTAATTCATGCCAGACAATGCGATTGGTTTTTTTCAAGCCGCCCTTGCCGAGATGGAAGAACGGCGCAAAGCCGTGCAGTTGGGTGGTGGTTTAGAACGCCAGAAAAAGCAGCATCAACAAGGCAAACTCACGGCTCGAGAACGCATTGAAGTTCTGCTGGATGCGGGTAGTTTTGTTGAAACCAGTGTCTTTGTTGAACACCTCGAGTCCAGTCTGATGGCTGGTGTAGAAGCCCCCGGTGAGGGTGTGGTCACGGGTTTCGGCACAGTGCATGGGCGCAAGGTTTGTGTCTTTAGCCAAGATTTTACGGTGCTAGGCGGCTCACTTGGCAAAATGAATGCTGCGAAAATCACCAAGGTCATGGACTTAGCCGTCAAAGTCGGTTGCCCAATCATTGGGCTGAACGACTCGGCAGGGGCGCGAATCCAAGAAGGTGTGGACAGTTTATCTGGTTATGGCGAAATTTTTTATCGCAACGCTGTCTATAGCGGTGTCGTGCCTCAAATCAGCGCAATTCTTGGTCCTTGCGCGGGTGGTGCGGTGTACAGCCCTGCCCTGACCGATTTTATTCTGATGGCTCGAGGCAGCAGTTATATGTTCATCACGGGTCCAGAAGTGATTAAAAGCGTGACCAGGGAAGATGTCAGTTTTGAAGAACTTGGCGGCGCAGATGTGCATGGCAGCAAAAGCGGGGTGTGTCATCTCGAGGGTGAAGATGACCGTGATGTCCTCGAGAAGATTAAAACACTACTTTCTTACTTGCCCAACAACGCCAAAGAAACCACGCCACTGCAAAAAAGCACTGATCCAAAAACCCGTAAGAACCCGCGCCTGCTCGAGATTATTCACCCTGATCAGCGTAAGCCCTACCCGATGCTCGAGGTGATTCATGAAATCGTGGATGGCGCGGAATTCATGGAAATCCAACCTGCATTTGCCAAGAACATGATTTGTGGTTTTGCCCGTCTGGGCGGGCGTTCGGTCGGAATTGTGGCGAACAACCCGCGCTTTATGGCTGGCGTGCTGAACATTGATGCTTCTGATAAAGCCGCTCGGTTTATTCGCACCTGCGATTGCTACAACGTGCCGATTGTGACCTTGGTGGATGTGACGGGTTTTCTGCCCGGTGTTGCCCAAGAACACCAAGGCATCATTCGCCACGGTGCGAAAATGCTTTATGCCTATGCTGAAGCCAGCGTGCCAAAAATCACGCTGATTACCCGCAAAAGTTACGGTGGCGCGTACCTCGCCATGAACAGCCGCGACATGGGCGCAGATGTGGTACTTGCCTACCCCAATGCGGCTGTTGCCGTGATGGGCGCAGAAGGCGCAGCCAATATTATTTATCGCCGTGAAATCTTGAAATCGGATAACCAAGCCGCAACTCGA
>JAAFJQ010000232.1 GCA_013298185.1 Deinococcales bacterium | reverse complement strand
TCATAAAACGTGTTCCTTTCCTTGAATAACTTTGCTACACTGCCATCATGCTTGCCGATAAAAAACTGAGTGCCGAAGAATACTTTGAACTCGAGCAGCGTTCACCAGTTCGCCATGAGTTTGTGGATGGTGTGATGCACGCTATGGCTGGCGATAAAAAACAAAATAATCGGGTGGTCAGGCGGCTGGTGCGGTTGCTCGATGCAGCTGCTGAAGCCAAGAACTGCGATGTGTTCTTTACTGTGGTCAAAATGCAAGTCCCCAATGGAAAATACCGTTATCCAGATGTGGTTGTGACCTGCGAAGAAGATGCTGATGAATACCTCGTCAAAGCGCCTTGTGCGGTGTTTGAAGTGCTGTCTGACAGCACCAGAGATGTGGATGAAAACGAAAAACTCGAGGAGTACCTGAAAATTCCAAGTGTTCAGCGTTATGTGCTGCTTCGTCAAGACAGAGCATTGGCAATGGTTTATGCAAGAGACGGTATTGAATGGCGGTTTGCTTTTCTCGAGGATACGGGTGAATTTGATATTCCATGTTTGGATTTAACCCTTAGGCTCGAGGATATTTACGCTGGGATTGCGCCACCAAGAATTTAGGCATCAGTCAACAACAATTGCCGAATCGCACCAAAATGATAGGCAGTATGCACCAAAATCGCCATGCCATCGGATAATTTGACATCGTTATCGTCTAACTTTTCCAAATCCGTAACCAATGCTTGATAAGCTGCTTTTAAGCCCTCGCGCAAGGCTTGCCACTCGAGTTCGGTCACAGAATGCGTTTGCCAACTGGCATCCCAATCGGTGGGGGAAGTTGCACCGTTCATATAACCATGCAGTGCCACCACATACACCCTCACATGCTCGACATGCGCTGCAATGCTGCGTTGATTCTGAGATTCTCGAGATGCAACTTCAGCACTGATTTTCTCGAGTGTCGCCAGCAAGCCGCCTTTGGCACGGTCAAGATAAATCCCGCGTGGTTCTAAAAAAGTTTCCTCGAGCATTTCAAGGATGTTGCTTTTCAGGGTTTCAGTTGTTTCAGCCATCATTTTTTTCCTTCAAGCTTTTTGGAGCAGCTATTCTCCAAGCATCAAAAACTAGACGCTCCAATTCTCCCAGTTTCACGGTTGGTAAGTGAATCACGAACATATCGGTTTTGGCATAATGCTCTGGGATTGAGAATGTTTCAGGCTCGAGAAGAGGCAAAGCGCTTCGAGCTTCAAAGGTCGCACGAATCGCCAAAGAAACACCATCTTCGCGTAGCCTAGCCAAAAGTTTTTTCTGGACTTTGATGGCTGGTGTGCGATACGAAGTGGATACTTCAGTTCCAGAAAGTTTTAGGGCAATGGCGATCACATCATCAAAATTTGCCATGATTTCTCCAAATCAGGTGCTTAAACCACCACTGGCTCGAGTAGTCCCATGCGTTTGAGTTCTGAAGAAACATATGCCAACGCAGCCTGCTCGAGGGCTTCTGGATACGTTGCATCCCAAGTTGCAGCCGCTTTCTTGCCCGCTTCTTGCATCAGTTTGGCTAACTTAAAATGCGCTGCCACAAGGCTTTGCGCTGATAAATCTGGTAAATCCATGATCTGCTCGAGTTGCCGTTGTTCGTCGCCCTCGAGCAGTTCGTTGTAACGCAGATCGCCAACATCGCGCATTCTGCCTCGTCCAAGGGAAAACACCAAAATCATTTGCACCATCATGTAACCCAGTTTTTGCGAAATAGACAGAATTTCGCCGCGTTCAATGCTTGGTAGCACCAAAAATATGCTCCAGAAGTAACAAATTTCGATGTACAGCGCTCTGCGAATTTCTTCGGCACTCGAGGGAACGGCTGGCACGGTTTTCAGGTTGTGTTCGCGGTCAAATAAAATTTGGCTTCGATGCTCAGTGATTTTTAGATCGGTTATGGTGTCCAGCCAAGTCCCAATGGCAATGATGTCACCGTTTGGGTGCAGCAAAAGTGTACTCATCATGTTGCTGGCAAATAACTCATGATGCTTCAAAACTGGGTGGAGTCGCGCCCAAATGCTTTCATAATCAGCACGAAAACCATCCAAATCTTCCCCAGCCAATGCAATGTGTATATCAATGTCAGAATGCCGATCTCCTTGTCCACGCCCAAGGCTACCCTCGAGCCAGACAGCTTTGACTCGAGGGTCGGTTTTTAGGATTTCGGTGATTTGATGAGCAAATTCGAGTTGCAAAGATGCGTTCACAGGATATTCTCCATTTCCTCAGTCAGCATGGTGGTTTGCAGCGCTCGAGCCTTGGCTTGAATGATTTTCAGGGCGGCTTGCCAATCTTTTTTAATGCCAAAGGTGCTGAAGGTTCGGCATAGCCCTTGAATATCTCGCTCGAGAATCATTTTGGCGGTGGGTTGCTTGATGCTGACCACTTGTGGGAAATCAATCACCACACATTCGCCTTTCCACCAAAGCAGATTAAAGGTACTAAAATCCCCGTGAACCCGTCCTGTACTTAGAATTCGGGCGTACTGCTCGAGGGATTGTGCAAAGGCAACCTCGGCTTCTTCTCGAGTCAGTCTGGCATCCGCCACGCGCTGCGCGACTTCGTTTTCATCGCCGATGAATTCCATTAAAATCACGCTGGCTTCATGAGCCAGTGGCTTTGGCACGCGCACACCAGCACTGTACAGTGCGTGCAGTTGCATAAATTCTTCTTGCACCCACAAGAAATTCTGGGATGAAATGCCAGTTTCTGAACGTTGGTCAATCGCTTTTTTGATGCGAGCATCTTGGACAAAACGCCCCTCACGGTACAGCGCATCGTCTTTGAAACCACGCACTCGAGAATCCACATAGAGTTTGGCAGCCACCAAGCCTGTTTGCCCCTCACAGACGTAGACCGTGGCTTCTTTGCCACTTTTGAGTTGCCACAGCACTTCTTTGACCAGCCCTCGGGTGTGCAACTCCTCGAGACCCTTGTCTATGAAGGTGATTTGGTCGTTCTTAAAGTCAATGTCCGAGGCAGCATAAAGCTGTGAAACCGTGCGGCGACGCGCAGGCTTGCCTTTGCCGAGCTTGCGCGAACGGTCTTGAAATTCTTGGGTTTTATCTAAGTTCTCGAGGTCAGCCCACCACGGTTCATCAGGGTCGGGACTCGGCTCGAGGTCTGGTTCTTCGGGTTGAACAATAACGGTTTTTTCGGTCTTGGTTAGACCAAAAGGAACTGGCACGGGTTCTTGTGCCAAGGCACTCAGCGCGGGATGACGTGGCATCAGCGCACCTCTGTATGATTGAAGGTTTTAGGCGGATAAGACGAAAGTAAGGATGCTGGAATCACTTGAACTCCTGATGTGAACTTTGGCTTTAACAGGACGAGAAACCCGTTTCTCGAGTCGGACAATGGTTTGGTTGTGATTCATAGACAGCACCTCCTTCTTTCGTGAAATCTGGGCAGAGTGTAGCACATTTTGACAGACTGCCAGTTATGCCATTTGGCTTAGTTCATTCAGGCGTGAAAGTCAATTTATCCTTCAGGTGTGAAAGCCCATTCGCCTGCGTTCAGTAAATCGAGTTTTGACCCATCGGCGCGGATGCCATACACCGACATGTCTTTGCTGCCTATCATCCAGTCAACATGCACTTGGCTGTCGTTTGCTCCGTGGCTGAGCAGTTCTTCTTTACTCATGGTTGTGCCGTTTTCTAAGGTAAAAGCGTAGGCTCTACCTTGGGCGATATGACAAGCTGCATTTTCATCAAATAATGTTTCTTGGAATAACAAACCGCTTCTTGCCACAGGCGAGGATTCTGCCACCAGTGCAACTTCGCCAAGCCGAGCAGCGCCTTCGTCTGTCTCGAGCAACTGATGCAGCACGGTTTCGTTGGTGGCTGCCCCAGCCACAATGGCTTTGCCGTCTTTGAAGGTCATGGTGATACCCTCAATGATCTGCCCGTTAAACGATAATGGTTTGCTGGCACGGACTGTGCCGTTGACCCCGAGGCGGTGCGGCACGGTAAAAATTTCTTCAGTCGGAATGTTCGGCACATACGCAATTGGCATCGGATGCTTGGGGTTGCTGCTGCGTCCCGAACCACCTTCCCAACGGTGCAATTCGGGTAATTCAATGCTTAAATCCGTGCCAAAAGACCGAAACTCGAGACGGCGTAAGTGTTGTTTATTCAGGTAATCACGGCGAGCTTCAAGGTCGGTCAAATGATTTTTCCAAGCACCAACAGGGTCGGTTTGGTCAGCTCGAGAAGCCATGAAAATCGCTTCCCAGAGTTTAGCTAAGCCAGTCGCTTCGGGGAGATCTGGAAAAACACGCTTCGACCAACTCGGAACTGCATAAGCAACAATGCTCCAATTGACTTGTCCTGAGCCGAACAATTCACTGACTTTCTTGCCGCGTATCCCCATGGCTCGAGTCATCTTAGCAATGCGGGTTGGTGCGGCATCTTGGTAAGCGGCTGGGTCATTGGCTAGGATACTCAAGTAAGCATCACCGCGTTCAGCTGCTGCTTCCATGGCTAAGAAACGCATCTCGGAGACTTCAGTGAGGTCATCTTCATGGCTGTGCAATAACCGCTCCAAGGTGCAGAGGTCATCCACCCAAACCACATCCACCAAACTTGCACCCGCTTGATAAGCAACGCGGGTAATCAAACGCACCAACGGAGCAGCCTCGAGTGCCGAACGAATAAACAGACGCTGATGAGGTTGTAAATTATTACCCACCCGCACAGCTAAGGTGGCAAGGTTCTCGAGTTTATCTTGAAAGTCCATGAAGCAGTCTAACGCGCCACAAATTGCAACAACGTAGCCTGAGAGAAGTTCTGTGGGGAGCTATAAGTAGCCATACACAAAAGACCCGCTTAACAAAGCCTATTTTTATAGCTCATAAGGGAATGTTGTCGTGCTTCTTAAATGGTCTTGGCTCGCTTTTACCTTCGAGCATCTCGAGGTGCAAAATCAGGTGTGTTCGGGTGTCCTCGGGGTGGATGACATCGTCTATGTAACCTCTTGAGGCGGCGACATAGGGGTTGTCAAAAGCGGTTTTGTACTCCGCAATTTTCTCAGCTCGAGTGGCAGCTTGGTTATCGGACTTTAAGATTTCACGGCGATAAATAATATTGGCTGCGCCTTCTGCGCCCATCACGGCAACAGCCGCATTGGGGTAGGCAAGTACCACATCTGCGCCCATGTCGCGGCTGTTCATGGCGAGGTACGCGCCGCCGTAAGACTTGCGGGTAATCAGCGTGATTTTTGGGACGCTGGCTTCGGCGTAGGCATAGAGCATTTTCGCACCGTGGCGAATGATGCCTTGGTGTTCTTGGGCAACACCGGGCAGAAAACCCGTCACATCCACCAAGGTCACGATTGGCACGTTGTAGCAATCGCAGGTGCGAATAAACCGAGCGGCTTTATCAGAAGCATCAATGTTGAGAACCCCAGCCATAAAGCGTGGGTTGTTTGCCACAATTCCGACCGAACGCCCGCCCAGACGGGCAAAACCACAAATCATGTTCTTGGCAAATGCAGGTTGGATTTCCATGAATTCTGCGCCATCCACGATTTCATGAATCACCTCGAGCATCGGGTAAGGCTTGCGTTGGTCAGGATGAATAATCTCGAGCAGGCGCGGGTTCTTACGGGTTTTTGGATCGGTGGTTTTTTGCAGTGGCGTGGTTTCTTTGGCGTTGTTCGGCAAGTACGACAGCAGCAACTTAATTTTCTCGAGGACATCGCGGTCATCTTCACCCTCGAGATGACAGACCCCGCTTTTACTGCCATGCACATCCGCGCCGCCAAGTTCCTCAAAACTGACATCTTCTCGAGTCACGCTTTTAATCACTTCTGGACCCGTGATGAACATATAACTGCTGCCCCTTGCCATCAGAATAAAATCAGTCAGGGCTGGGCTGTAAACCGCGCCACCCGCGCAAGGACCAAGAATTGCGCTGATTTGAGGCACAACGCCGCTATAGACAGCGTTGCGATAAAAAATTTCGCCATAACCAGATAAACTGTCCACACCTTCTTGGATTCGCGCTCCAGCCGAGTCATTCAGTCCAATGATTGGGCAACCGACTTTGACAGCTAAGTCCATGACCTTGGTGATTTTCGCAGCATTCATTTTGCCAAGTGAGCCGCCTAGCACCGTAAAATCTTGGCTAAA
>JAAFJQ010000231.1 GCA_013298185.1 Deinococcales bacterium | reverse complement strand
ACAACAGCAGGGTGCGAACGTCAACGTCTTCGAGCGCGATCACAACCGTGAGGCTCGAGTTCAAGGCACAACGCTCGATTTACACACCGATGCTGGTCTGAAAGCCTTGGAGTCCGCCGGTTTACTCGATGCTTTCAAAGCCAATTATTTGCCGCATGCGGGCATCTTACGCATCGCTGACAAGCACAGCAAGTTGCATGTGGACGAACACATCCAGATGCGTTTACAAGACATTGAAGGCTTTGGTCATGATCACTTCCGCCCAGAGATTGACCGTGGTCCGCTACGCAACATCCTGCTCGATTCCCTGCAACCGAACACGGTGGTCTGGGACAGTCGCGTCGTCTCGCTCGAGCCAGCGGGAGATGGCTGGAAGCTCGAGTTGCAAAATGGGCGCACCGTCACTGCCGATCTCGTGGTTGCCGCCGACGGCGCGAACTCGAAATTGCGTTCGTTACTGACATCTATAGTCCCGATGTACTCGGGAGTGACCGTCATTGAGGGCGTAACTTACGATGCTGCAAAAAACACTTCTCGAGTTTACGAATTGATCAAAGGCGGCAAACTTTGGGTACTTGATGAGGACAAAACGATCATGTTCGCCGCCAAAGGCGACGGTAGCATCTCATTTTATATTGGCTTCAACGCATCTGAAGATTGGATACGAACCTGCGGCTTGGATTTCAAGAACGGCAGTCAGCTACTCGGATGGTTCAAACGCGAATGCTCAGGTTGGAGCGATGTCTGGCACGAGTTGTTCACCAATGAGCATTCAACCTACATGCCAAGGCAGATCATTTCGATGCCAATCGACCAGCACTGGAAGACTCGAGCCAATCTCACCATGATCGGTGATGCTGCACACGTCATGCCGCCGTATGCGGGCGAGGGTGTCAATGTGGCGATGTTGGATGCCTTGAGACTCAGTGAACACCTGACCAATCCAGAATTTCCTGATTTATACAACGCCATTGCCGCGTTTGAACACGAGATGTGTAACAGAGCCAAAGCTTCAGTTGAGGAATCACTTGCCAATACTGCCATGTTCCATTCGCCAGGGGCGCTCGAGTTGATGGTCGGTGCTTTTGCCAATTAGCGTTTCTGTTAGCGTGAATCATTGACGATCAATTGAACTTTCAACGGCTTTAAATTAGAACAAACGAAAAGTATACATACGAATGAATCCAAGTCGTTATTAACAGCTCAAATCATGCTTCTATTTCCTCGGATAAAGTCGTCTAGCACAAACAGAGTATAACTTTATTACAGCAATGCCAATGAGCCCGCTTGAGAAAAAGTATGAGGCAAATTCCACTTTGATTACGAACCTGTTCAGATTCCATGTATACTTTTTGTTTATACGATACGGTTGACCCTAAAATAAGCGCAGCGCATGGTCTAGGCAGTCATAAGCACGTACAATGATCGCAATGACCATCGAGAAAAAAATGCCACAAAACGCAACTTATACCCTTGCACAGAGCAGCAATTTTTTGCCCCTGACAGCTCAGCTTTACGACCTCTGGCGGGAGCGTTCTTTGTCGTTGCTGACTCGAGAAAATTTTTCACTCGAGCGTGAATTTGCGCTGCTCAGCGAATGGATACAACCACAAACCAATCAAACTTTTTTGGATGTCGGCACCAGCACAGGCAATTACGCTCGGGTGCTGGCAAGATCTGGCGGGATGGTCACAGCCATAGATATTTCAAAGCACATGCTCGAGAAAGCTACTGCTCGAGGCAACAATCAAAACATTGTCTATGAACAAGCCAACGTTGAATACCTGCCATACCCAGACTCGAGTTTTGACGGCATTGTGGTCGGCGCGAGTTTAAACGAATTTCATAACACCACCCGAGCGCTCGAGCAGATGGCTCGAGTTCTCAAGCCAGATGGTAAGCTGTTCATGATGTACCTTTGCGAATCAGACACGGGTTTTGGAAGGTTGGTACAAGCACCGTTTAAGCTCAGTGGGGTACGGTTTCCCAACCGCCAACAGGTTGCACAAACCTTACAAGGCTTAGGTCTACAAGCCTCTCGAGCCGAGGTGAGGCGAGCCATTGCCATCGAGCTGTACGTCAAAACAGAGAAACCCCTCGAGACAACCCAAGCCGAACGGACACTGGCAAGAACCGCAGGCAAGCCAGCTCGAGAACCAATCGCATAGAATCGTCTCGAGGAAACCATGACCCGAACAACCCACACCCATCCACCAACCGTAGGGGCAAGCGACCCAGCCCGTCAGGTGCGTCTTTTGGGTCAAGACGGTATGCCTTGCCCAACTGAGAGAACCCTTTTTGGATTTGCCCTTGGGATAACGTCTCACAGGGCGAACACTCCGCACCCCGCGTTTACGGGGTTAGACCCCGCACAGCGTGGGTGGCGGCAGGTTCGCCCCTACGGATGGTTGGGTTTTTTACGTGCGTTTCGGATTGGTTTAAGATCAGGCTCGAGAATTGGGAATGAATTATCATTGGCTGGCAAGGGCGAGGCACGCCTCGCCCCTACGGTTAAACCCATTGTCAGCCGTAGGGGTTGGGCTTGCCTAACCCCGCCATTCAAACAATGTTTTGGATTATTCCTTAACATGTTCTCTCAGAGGGCGAACATAGGAGTTCGCCCCTACGGTTGGTTGGGATTTTTGCGTGCGCTGACGTTTTGGGGTATTTTTGGCACAATTCTTTTATCACCTGTTACTGCACAAGATAAAAGCATCACGGTTTTCGCAGCCTCGAGCCTGACTGAGGCTTTCACGGAAATCAGTCAAACATACATCAAATCATCTGGCGTTGCCGTGCGCTTCCAATTCGCTGGGTCACAAATTCTTCGCACACAACTCGAGAATGGCGCTCGAGCCGATATTTTTGCATCTGCCAGTTTGGACACCTATCAGCCTTTGGTTGATAAAAACCTGCTCGAGAAAGCTCAAATCTTTGCTCGAAATCGTTTGGTGGTGATTACCAGCAAACGTGGTGCGGCTCGAGTCAAAACCCTTGCCGATTTAGCCCTGCCACAAGTGCGTTTGGTCGTGGCGCAAAACACTGTTCCTGTTGGGGCGTACACCCAAACCATGCTGCGTAACCTCGAGAAAACGGGGCGCTATGGCTTGGATTTCGTGGCTCGAGTGCAAAAAAATGTGGTTTCCGAGGAAGTCAATGTGCGCCAGGTGGTCTTAAAAGTTCGTCTGGGCGAGGCTGATGCTGGTGTGGTGTACGCCACCGATGTCACACCCGAAGTCCGCTCGAGTCTGATTCAAATTGGCATTCCAGAACGCCAAAATGTGATTGCTCAGTATCCGATTGGTGTCTTGCGAGATTCCAACCCCACGGCTCGAGATTTTGTAGCGTATGTACTTAGCCCCGCAGGACAAGGTATCTTGCAGCGATGGGGTTTTCTGAAAAAACCAAACTAAAACCTCGAGCGCCGCTTTGGTTGCTTGGTTTTGCTGTTGTGCTGATGCTGTTTTTGCTGCTGCCTGTGGTGGTGATTCTGGTAGCAGGTTTCACCAACTTAGCGGCGTTCTCGAGTTATGCGGTTCTCGAGGCGTTGCGGGTTAGTGCTTGGACAACGGGCTTGACCTTGCTGATTGCCGTTGTTTTTGGAACGCCTGTGGCGTATCTGCTGGCGCGGTACGAATTTTTTGGGAAACCTTGGCTGGATGCCGCACTGGATTTACCACTTGTCCTGCCGCCTGTCGTGGCTGGCTTGGGGTTACTCTTAACCTTTGGTCGCAATGGTTTTTTAGGTCCTGGTCTCGAGTTGGCTGGGGTGCAATTGGCGTTCTCGCCTGCTGCCGTGGTGATGGCGCAACTTTTTGTGGCTGCGCCATATTTTATTCGCACCGTGCGAGCTGGTTTGTTGCAACTGGACACTGATCTCGAGAATGCTGCTCGGGTAGATGGTGCATCCGAGAGTTTGGTTCTAACCAAAATCACCCTGCCGTTGCTGCGCCCTGCGCTGCTCGAGGGGGCAGTGCTGACTTGGACTCGAGCGCTTGGTGAATTTGGCGCGACGATTTTGTTTGCTGGGTCGCTCGAGGGTCTGACCCGCACCATGACTTTGGCGGTGTATGGAGCGCTCGAGTCTGATTTTGCGGCGGCTTTGGTCTTGTCAGGTTTGATGTCGGTGGTGGCGTTCCTCGTTTTGTTCGCTCTGCGGTTTTGGGGGTCAGCGCCTCAACAAGCTCCAAAGCAAAAATCCAATTGAGCCAATCAACAAACTCCACGTCAAAAACAACGAACCCATTTTTTGTTGCTTCTCGAGGTTGGCACTCGGGCGAACTTGAAACATGCCAAGCGCCTCCCGCATTTGGTTGGCGCTGCTAAATCGCTCCTCGAGACGCATTGAAAGGGCTTTCTCAATGGCTTGGGCAAACTGTTCGCCAATCAGTGGATTGCGCTGGCGAATTGGGGTTAAGTCTCTACCTTGCGCTCGAGCCAAGGCGCTTTCCGGTTGATAACCTGTCACGGCTTCATAAAAAGTGGCTGCCAATGCGTACAAATCAGTGGCAGGATGCTCTTTCAGGTTCTGCCCGTACTGCTCGAGCGGCGCGTAAGCTGGTGTGAGAATCCGCTCTGATTTTCTGGTATCCGAATCTCGAGCGCTTCCAAAATCCACAATTTCTGGGTAATCATCAATTAAAATAATGTTGGCAGGTTTGAGATCACGGTGCAGCACGCCTCGACTGTGAACCTCAACCAATGCCTCGAGGAGGATGTTCAGCAAGCCATGAGCTTCGCTTTCAAACAGTGTTCCTCGACGTTGGATTCGGGCTTCCAAGGTTTCGCCTGACAAAAATTCCATTGCCAAATAAGCTGTGCCTCGCTCGAGCCAAACATCCACAGGAGCAACACAGGCAGGGTGCTTGATACTTTTGAGGATTTCGGCTTCGCGCTCAAAGCGTTCAATGTCAGCTGTCCAATTGCTTTGTTCTGCTGCACTGGGAATCACGTTGCCTGACTCGTTACGGCTGGCTTGTCCTTCCGGAAACAGTTCTTTGATGGCAACATACGCCCCATGTTTAGCATCAAATGCACGGTAGGTGATGGCAAAACCACCACGTCCGACGGTATGCAAAACCCGATAACGCCCGTTGTTTAAGAGCGTACCACTGCTTAAGGCATCTTCTCGAGCTGTTGGCGGCGATGGAACTTTAAGAGAACCAAGAAGCTCACCACAAGATTCACAGTGCAGTGCTTCTTTAGAATGGGTTGTGCCACAAACCAAACAAACTTTCACAGGATACTTTACGTGAATTGACTGCCTAAAGTTGCCATTCAGTCACGCTTAAGCCATTTAGAAATCAAACCAGTAATCCCACCAGCTCGAGGCACACCTTTTTTACCGCTCAGCACAGGCTCGAGTGGTTCTGGCACAGGTGGCAGACTGACCCGAGGTGACTTTTGCACCACACCATTCTGCTCATCCAAACTCTTGATGCTAAATTCAATGCGGCTTTTAATGTCCACCAAACCAAGCTCGTGCAGCACATGCTGCGCGGTTTGTGGTCGGTCTGAAATCCGTTCCTCGAGCATGTACTCGAGGGTACTCGAGAATTTCTTGGAAATATCTGGGCTAAGGCGCTCGACGGGGACAAGCCGCGCTCCTTTGCGTCGCTCGAGGGCGCTGGGCGGCGGTACACCCGTCACGGCTTCGTAAAAGGTTGCTCCAAGGCTGTACAAATCGGTATAAGGACCAAACTTGGCTTCGGAGGCGTACTGCTCAAGTGGTGCGTAAGCTGGTGTGACCACCCGATGCGAAACCCGCACACTGTCTCGAGGTGAGAAATCGGCGGCGCTACCAAAATCTATCAGCACGGGGTCGCCGTGTACAATCATGATGTTGCTTGGTTTAATATCGCGGTGCAGCAAATCGCGTTCGTGCAAATCAAACAAGCACTCGAGCAGCGGCACAAGCAAACGCTTGGCGCTTTTTTCAGACAGTTTGCCGTTAAAAAGTCGTTGCTCGAGTGTCTGCCCCTCGAGCATTTCCATTGCCATGTAGGCTGTGCCAAGTTCTTCCCAAGTCTCGAGAACCGTGACCGCCGCAGGGTGACGAATGGCGCGAATCGTATCGGCTTCGATTTCAAAGCGGGTGGTCAGGGTGCGTAAACTTCGGGCTTCGCCAGCCTTGGGCAGCACAAAACCAGTTTTCGAGTCTCGAGTC
>JAAFJQ010000230.1 GCA_013298185.1 Deinococcales bacterium | reverse complement strand
CACCGTCAGCCTATGGCATCCGATTGCTTCAAGCCCTGAGCGCGTGCTGGCTTGGCGTGATGACCTCGAGCAACGCGGCGTGGTGCAACCTTGGAAACAAGCTCACCGTGAAATTTATGTTTTAACGGCAGCCGAGGAGCGCACCAACACCTACAGCAATCGTTTTGCGGCACATATCCTCAAGCAACATCAGTTCAATCAATTGGCGGCATTACGTGGCTGGAACAACAAATTGCGTTTGATGGTGGATGATAGTTACACACCGCCTTATCTCGAGTTACCGCAATTCAATCTTCGGGCAGAATTCTGGGTCGAAGGGGCTGGCGACAATTACGGCACAGACACCACCGAGGCTGGCACGTACTTGCATCTGTCCACCGATCAAGTGCGTTTTTACACCCTCGGCTCGAGCCAAAATCATGCCCATGCTGGCGGCGGAGGCTACACCCAATGGGTGCAAGCTGGCGAGCATCCAAACGAACCATTGCCACTGGCGCAAATTCCAGCTTTGGTGTTCTCCGAAATCATGCGCGATGTGGATTTATTTGTTGGCGTTGCCAGTGTCGGCAATGACCCGACTTGGAACGATGGCGGACCCGACGGGCGTTACCATGAATACTGGACAAGTTATTCCTTTGGTGAACTCAGTGGCAGCGCTGAAAGCCGTAAAACCCTGCTCGAGAAATTACTGCCTCGCCTAAAAATAAAAGATGTTGCTCGGCTCGAGGGGAAGTTCTTGCATGTCAAAGGCAGCATCCGCGAGTATAAAATCCATCTTGGCTCGAGTAATATTCTGATGCTACCCAACGACCAATACTTGTGTATTGTGCCAACCTCGAGCATGGACAATAAAGTGGCATTGCCCTTTGAAGGCGATAGGATGCTCTCGGTTATCCTCAGCAAAGCCTTTTTACTGGCAGATGATAAAAGCATCAAAGACCCAACAATCACAAGGCAACTGCATTATTAAAGGATTTTATGCTACCAGATGTTCTAACCAGAATCGAAAAAGCCTGCCGACAAGCTGGGCGCAACCCAACTGAAGTGAAACTGATTGCTGTCACCAAAGGGCATGACCTCGAGGAAATCCAAACCGCTGTTCTAGCGCATGGTCACACCATCTTAGGCGAGAACCGTATTCAAGAAGCTCTGCCTAAGCTCGAGGCATACCCCAATTTAGATTGGCATTTGATTGGGCATTTGCAAACCAATAAAGTCAAGTTCTGCGCTGGTTTTAGCCTGATTCACAGCATAGACAGTCCGCGCTTGCTCGAGGAAATCCATAAGCGCAGCCAAACTTGGCTACAAACTCCAGAGTTGCTGCTCGAGGTGAACATGGGCTTTGAAGCTCAGAAACACGGTACAACACCAAACGAAGCGCCCGAGCTTCTGGCATTGGCAAAAGACCTTGGTTTAACCGTGCGCGGCTTGATGACTGTTGCCCCTCAAGACCCCGAGCTTGCCCAAGCTGCCTTTGCTGGTCTAGCCAAACTACGCGACCAAATGGGTCTTGAGCATCTGAGCATGGGCATGTCCGATGACCTCGAGCTGGCTGTTTTGGCAGGTGCAACCATGTTGCGGGTTGGCAGGGCGTGTTTTGTTTAGCTCCTAGCTTTTCTCTTTCCTCAAAATGTGTTGTTTCTCAATTTGTCCGTTTATTCTCAATTTTTTATCTCTTGAGTTGTCCAGACGCTTCGCGTCATCTGCAAAAAGCTTCGCGTCATCAGGTTATCTCTTTCCTCTTAGTCTTCTTCCTCCCTTGTTGTTTACTGGCTTCTCGAGTAAAGTAGACAAAGGGAATCCATGAAGCACACTCCACTCGATGTCCGTCACCAAGAATTTTCAAACACGCTTTCTGGCTACTCCAAAAAGGATGTGCGCGAATTTCTGACCAGTGTTGCCGAAGACCTCGAGGAATACGAACGTGCTGGACGCAGCAATCAAGAGCGCATTGCCCAACTCGAGGCACAAGTCAATGAGTTGCGCCAAGGCGAAGAAACCCTAAAACGCGCTGTGGTGAGTGCCGAGCGAATTGCCAACGAAATGAAACTGAACGCCGAGCGCGAAGCCAGCTTAAGGATCAAAAACGCCGAACACCAAGCCCAAACGCTCTTGCAAGAAGCTGAGAATCAAAAAGAACAATTGTTGCGCGAAGCCCTGAACAAAGCCCGTGACATCCGAGTCGAAATGGAGCGCTTGCGCTCGCAACGTTCAATGTTTGCTTCGCAATTCAAAGCCTTACTCCAAAGCCACATGGAAAACATTGACCGAGGCGAAGACAAAGGCACATAAAAACTCAAGAAACGTGTTTTTTAGCTAGAAGCCACTTCGATCACCATCGAAGCGCATTTGCCACCAAAGCCAAACGAATTTTTCAGGGTTCGCAGCACAGGTGCTTTGGGAAATTCGGTGTTTTCAAAACACAGTTTTCCTTGGGGTCTTAAAAAAGCACATGACTCGAGGTTGTGGATATGCGGTATGACCCCGTGTCGCATGGCTTTTATCGCATAAATTGTCTCGAGCATCCCAGAAGCAGCAAGGGTGTGACCAATTTTACTTTTGATGGCATAGATTGGCACATTGGGCAGTACATCTGTGACCACGTTGTACTCGATTTCATCGCCCAGCACCGTCGAGGTGGCATGGGCATTGATGGCATGAACTTGATCCACATGACGCATGGCTTTTGCAATTGCCAGCCTTGCCCCGCGCCCGCCTGTGTGTGGTGAAGTCGCATCGGCAGCATCAGATGCCATGCCAACAGGGTACAAGGAGGCGTAAACCGTGCTACCACAGGCTTTGGCTTGCTCTGGGCTTTGTAAAATCAGGGTGGCTGCGCCTTCGCCCATGCAGAAACCTTGGCGGCGGTCATCAAAAGGCGCACTGAAATTACCGAGCGCTCCCAAATAACCAAAGAATTTCATTGAGAATGGAAAACAGCCCGCATCGGCTGCACCAACCACCACATAATCGTATTCAGATAACAACTTCATGGCGCTGTCTATCGAAAACAAGGCTGTGCTGCACGAAGCAAACAACGAATACGAAACGCCTTGAAAATTGTAATGGCTTGCGACTTGATGGCAAACCATGTCGGGTAAACGATTGACCAGCACCCTTGGATTGACCCGGCGGTTCTCGAGAAACGCGGGTGTAACCGCTTCTAAACACTCAGAATCATTGCTGACGGTTGAAAGAATCACAGCGACATTGCTCGAGTGCGGCAACCTCGAGTGTTGCAGGGCTTGTTCAGTGGCGTGTAAAGCAAGGCGCTGGGTACGGGTTAAGCCTTTGTCTGAAAAACCTTGGGGTAGCACCAGATTGGTTTGGTCTGCCAGTAAGCCTTTATGGATTTTGTCATTAACAAAAAACCCCAAATCGGTGGTGAAATCAGTTGGACTTAATACATTGCTAAAACATGTATCTGCATGGTTGCCCAAAGCATCAATCATCCCGTAACCAACCACTTGTGCAATCATTATTGGCATTCTAACCATAAATTGAAAATGGCGGCGCTCTCGAGTTGTTTCAATGAAAGCTGGCACTTCATGCGTTTCAATCAAGGCTGACACTTCACCCCCTCTAATTTAGGTAAACTCGAGGACGTGATTTCTTCCATGCCTGCTTTGCACCCCAAATTTGCCCCTGCCACCCGTTTACTTTGGCGAGCAGGTGTGTTGGGCGCACTCGAGGCGATTGCCGAAGCGGGTTTTTTAGCCGCCGAGGTTTGGGCATCTCATATTGTTGATTCGCGGGTTTCGCCGCGTTTACTGAAAACCCAAGCTGAGCAGTTGGGCTTAAAGTTGTCGCTTCATGCGCCAAGTTATGACCTCAATCCACTCTCGAGCAACGCCGAAATTCGCAGTTTGTCACGGCGTTTGGTTTTGGATTCGCTGGAAACAGCCGCTCGGCTTGAAGCCAAAACCGTGGTGGTGCATCCGGGCGCTCTTTCAAGCAGCACCGACGACCCCGAGGATTATTGGCATCGGCTCGAGGAGTACGTGGTGCAACTTGATGCCAAAGCCACACATTTGGGTTTAACGGTGGCAATTGAAGGCATGGAAAAAAAGAAACTCCAATTTATTACAGGTATGCCCAGCCTCGAGCGACTTGGGCAACTACTAGAATCCGTTGGGGCGCGTCATGTGGGCATTTGTTTGGACATTGCACATGCTGGCACAATTGGCGACCCCGAAGAATTTCTGGCTCGAGTTCCGCAAATTGTGCATGGGCATTTATCAGACACTTCAGAAGAAAAAACCCATGCTTTATTGGGCGAAGGGCGCTTAGATTTAGGTGCAATCATCCCTAAATTATTGCAAAAACTCGAGGACACAAACGGCTTGATTGCTATTGAAGGAAGACTTGCCTCCGATGAGCCTCGAGCCATTGCTGTAGCCGCCGAATTCTTGCGCCAGTTTACTTCTTGATTTTTGGCTTGGCACTGTTGCGACCCATGAAAAAACCAATCACCAAACCAAGCAGCAACGGAATAGCGATGGTCAGAATCAATGTACCAACTCGAATTGAGCTATCAAAGAAGGGAATATAAAAGCCCCATGTGAAAAACAAAACCACGGCTAAAATGGCAACCACAACCAAACCAGATACAAGTGCTTTCATGGGAACAGTATACGCATAAACTGACTTAAAAGTTCCCAGTCTAAAGTTATGACTCGAGTCATCGGGCTGACTTGCGCCTCGAGTCGTCGGGCTATGATGCGCCTTGAGTCATCGGGCTGACTTGCGCCTCGAGTCATCGGGCTTGATTTGCGCCTCGAGTAATCGGGCTTGCATATTGTTCACTCGAGACTCGGTTAAACTAAAGCCTAGCCGCGAAACGCGGAACAAAGGAGAAAAATCATGAAATACGAACTTGCACCTCTGCCTTACGCCCATGATGCTTTAGAACCACACATTGACACTGCCACGATGCAGATTCACCACGGCAAGCATCATCAGGCTTATGTCAACAACTTAAACGCCGCTTTAGAGAAGCACCCAGAATTCAGTATGCCACTCGAGGAAATGCTGCATGACCTCTCCAAAGTGCCAGAAGCGATTCGTGGCGCGGTTCGCAACAACGGCGGCGGACACTACAACCACGCTTTCTTCTGGACCCTGATGACCCCCGGCGGAGCAGGCGCTCCAGTCGGTGCATTGGCTGATGCGATTACTGCCATGGGCGGCTTGGATGCCCTGAAGGAAAAAGTCAATGCGGCTGGCACGACCCGTTTTGGTTCGGGTTGGGCATGGCTTGTGGTTAAGAATGGCGCACTCGAGGTCATCAGCACCGCCAACCAAGACACCCCGCTCGAGCTGGGTGCAAAGCCAGTTTTAGGTGTGGATGTTTGGGAGCATGCCTATTACCTGAAATACCAAAACCTACGCCCCAAGTACCTCGAGTCTTGGTGGAACGTGATTAATTGGGACATGGCGGAAAAGAATTACCAAGCTGCTAAGTAACCCTGTTTTTGACGCCTTGAAATCACCTCAGCTTTGGGGTGATTTTTTTAACCATAATCGCCGCATCCTGCCCAAATCCTTCCAGCAAATCATTGGGCATCGGGCGAGCATTTAAGCCAAACAGCATCGGGGTTTGTCCCATCAAAGCACGGCGGTACAACACCCGCAGGCTATTCAAATCATCGTTGCTGGCTTCATGCCAATCCTCGAGCAGCAAAACCAAACCACCAACCCGTTTTGCCAATCGCTCGAGCGCATGAGCCAGGGCATTGGATAAGCTGTTCTGATCGGTCAAATGAGCGGCTTGCGCCACTTTTGCCCAAGGCAACTCAGGCACAACCCGACGAGCCGCTTCAAGAAAAGCAGGGTCGCGTTCACCCTCGAGATGCGAATAACAAACCCGCAACATCGTTGCCAACCAAGCCTGACTTGGTAAACAAAACACCAAACCTTGCTTGACTTGACTGGCAAAATCACGAAAAGCATGGGATTTACCAAACCCTGCCGCCGCCTCGAGCAACACCAATTCAGGTTGACCATTCCTCGAGTTGAGAAACGCCTGACCAAGCATAGAGGCAGCACTGGCATTGGATGACATCTGTGAAAAGCATACCCGATTCACTTCAAAAACCATGGTCAACCATGGCATCAACCATGCGCCAAAGTTGTACTTTAATTTGTTTAAGAACGCCGTGGGTGAAGTCGGTCACG
>JAAFJQ010000023.1 GCA_013298185.1 Deinococcales bacterium | reverse complement strand
TCTTTGCAGAACTGCCCTCGTGCAGAGCGACGAAGAATGTATCACCCATTCAAGCTCTTGTCAAGCAGGGTCAGGGAGACTCGAGAATGTGGGGTTTATGACGTGAGAGACAAGGTAGGACTCGAGAATGAGCAGAGGTGAGAGGGTGTGTGAACTCGAGTCTAAAAGAAAGGTGGCTTGGGTTGAGGCAAATTCGGGTTATGGGTCAAAAGTAAAACATTGTGTGGTTTTGAATTGTCTGATACGTGGTGCAAACCCTCTCCCCAACCCCTCTCGCCGCTAACGCGGGCGAGGGGCTTTGGATCGGTGAATAGGGTCTTTGCGTAGATTTTATTTTGTAGTGCAATCGCCCCGAGTGCTTTTGTGTAGACTCTCGGATTAGGGTAAGAAACGTTTGAGTCAAGATGACTCGAGGTTATTTTTCAAGGAGATCAATGAACATATTTGTGTTTTTGCCGTTGCTGTTGGTGGGTTTAGGGGTTTTGGTCGCAGGTGCAATCTCGATGAGTATGGGGCGTAAGCGCCGTCCTCTGATGCTGGCGATTGGTGGTGGCATCATTGGTTTGGCGGCAGCAGCAGGGGCTTTGGTGCCTGGCGGTGCGGCTGCACCCACGGGTGGTTTTGCCTTTTCGTATCCTGCCGAAGCCGAGGCTTTGGATGCACAAGATTTTATTCTCGAGGGAACTGGCACGGCTGGCTCGAGTCTCGAGGTGCTAAAAAATGGTGCGCCTGACGGTAGTACTTCGGTGGATGGTAATGGTCAGTGGTCGTATTACATTCCAACCCAAGCCGTTGGCGATTACGAATTTGAAATCAAAGCCCCTGATGGCTCGAGTATCAAACGCAAAATCAGTGTGGCAAGTGGTCTGACCGATGCCAGTAACGCCAAATGCCCTTGCCGCGTGCGGGTTTCAGCCGAAACAGCAGGGAAAGCCCCTGTGAACGGCACAGTGATTTTGTACAAAGATGGTGTTGAAGTGCGCCGTGGCACAACCCCGTTCTTGTTTGGCAACCTCGAGACAGGCGATTACACGTACAGCATCGAAGCCGAAGGGTACAAGACATTTACTGATGGTAAAGCCACCACACCAAAGAATAAGAACTTATTGGTGTACATCGAAAAATAAGCCTTCAACGCCAGCAAAACTTATGATTGACTTAAGAACTCGAGCAGCCGATTCCAGTGCTGCTCGAGTTTTGTTTCTAATTGCCCCAGCGCAGTTTTGATTTGCCAGTTTTGTCGGTCGCCAACCATGTTGCTGATGGCTCGGATTTCAAGGGTTGGCACGGCAAATCTCAGCGCAGCTTGGGCGATACCTGCGCCTTCCATGGCTTCGGCTCGAGCCTCAAATTGCCGTTCGATGCCGCTGGCTCGAGTCAAATCGGTGGTCACGGTTTCGAGTGTGGTCATCACACCGTACTCGAGTTGAGCGGCTTTGGCAAAGGCTTGGGCATGTTGCCAAACGGGTAGGGTTTGAAAAATCCCTTCAGCAATTGGGAAACCAAGTGCTTCGACCCTCGAGTCATTTTGAACCCCAAGCCCAGCGTAAACCAGCCTACTCGAGACAATCACATCACCCAGTTCTAAACCAGACTTTGGGTACGCGCCGGCAATCCCAACGGACAGCACCAAATCGGCTTTCTGCTCGAGCAGCGCCTGTTGGGTACTTAGGGCAGCGTTGACTGCACCAATTCCAGAAACAATCAGTCTCGAGTGAGGTAAAACAGGTAAGCGCTGCGCCTCGAGCGGTGTTGCCACCACAATCAGGATGTTTAATTCCATGCGTTTCGTAACTCGAGCAGGCTTGGTTGGTTCGAGTTTGGTTTGAAGTTTTTCTCGAGCGTGGTGGCTTGTCCTTGTAAAGCGCGAATGGCTCGTTCGAGCATCACATCTCGGGCGTTGTTTTCAAGCGCGTCGTAATCTTCGATTTGGGCGATGTTTGGTGTGACTCGAGTCGGCAAGGCAACGCCGTTTAAGTCAAGGGTGCGAATGGTGGTGATGCTTAAACCACTGCCATCTTGTAAAGGAAAAGTCTGTGAGCCTGTGTTTAGAATGCCGTAACTTGGTTCGCCAATCACAATGCCGCGCTTAGCGGTTTGCAGTAACGCAGGGGTGATTTCAGCGCAACTGGCACTGTTTTGGTCCACCAACGAAGCAACACCACCTGTGAATGCTCCGATTTCAGAAACACGGACTCGAGCGCCATTTGAACCTGCGACCACACCATTTTCATAAATATAGGATTCGCGGCTGGCTTTGCTGGCAAAAATTGTACCTGTGCGTCCTAGAAATGCTCCTGCTACACTGATGCAGTTCGAGGCTGCACCACCAGTGTTGCCTCGGAAATCCAAAATAAGGCTTTTTGCGCCGTTCTTCGCAGCTTGGTTAATCAGTTTATGCACCATCTCAGCGGTTTGTGGTGGCACATAATCTGGAACGCGAATCAGGGCAATGCT
Organism: Deinococcales bacterium; assembly: GCA_013298185.1. GTDB lineage: Bacteria > Deinococcota > Deinococci > Deinococcales > JAAFIG01 > JAAFIG01. Next base: position 23,554 of record JAAFJQ010000023.1, on the reverse strand, counting down.
CGAGGGGAGGGTCGCCCATGTTTTTAGGCTTGGCAAGGCGGGTACAGTCGCAAGTCTACCCGTAACTTTAACTTCGCGGTTCTGACCAGCGCGGCGTACATTCACAATAAATTCTTGACCAGAACGAACCGAATCTCGGAGCGCTAAGGCACTTTCATTATCACCAACAGGCAGTGGTTTACCATTGATGCCGACAATCATATCGCCCCTTGTCAGACCAGCACTTTCAGCTGCCATGGTCGGCAGGCTTTCGGTGATTAAGCGCCCGTTGCTTTTAGGGCGGTAAACACTGCGAACTCCAAGAATTGGGAAGCTGCCACCTTGTCCAGCTCGAGTGCGTTGTGATTCAGCGAAAACCGCTGGTGTCTCGAGGAAGGTGTGGGCATCATCGAGTTGGTTAATCATCGTGTCAATGATTTTTTGGGCAACTTCGGCTTTGCAACCAGAACCCGAGTCGGCGCAGGCTTTTTGCAGATCTGCTTTACCTTTTAATAAAATAGCTGGTAATTGCTCGAGTGAAAAACCAAAATACTGATCTTGTAACAAGCTACTGGCTTGATTGAAAACCTGTTCAGCAGGACTATTTCCGCTTTGAGCTGGGGCGCAAGCCGCAAGTGCCAACAGACCAACAAGAACGATTTTTTTCATGGTTTTAGCCTAGCATGGTTTACTTTTTTTAAGGTGATTTCTTTGGTTCACCGAATCTCAGGTTTTTTGGTTAGTCTTAGACCATGAAACTCTCGGAGTTCAACATTTTTTCTTGGAAACCTGAGCGCTGGGCTGGTTATGTACCATTTGGTTTTGGGCAGCAGCGCCCGAATAATTACTTCGAGGTTTTCCGTGCCGCGTGGGAATCCAAGGACAATCTGGCTTACGCTTGGAAAGTCCTGAATGAAGGTGTCTGCGACGGCTGCGCCCTTGGTACAACTGGCTTAAAAGACTGGACGCTGGACGGTATTCACCTGTGTAACATTCGTTTGCGCTTGCTGCGTTTGAACACCATGCCCGCCCTCGAGACGGCGTGGCTCGAGAATATCAGCGCTTTACGGGCTTTAAGCAGTAAAGAACTGCGCGACCTTGGGCGTTTGCCGTTTCCGATGCGCCGCAAACGCGGTGAGCAGGGTTTCTCGAGGATTTCTTGGGATGAGGCACTTTTTACAATCGCAGCTCGAGCCAAAAGCAGTTCAGCGCAACGCATGGGTTTTTTTCTAACCTCCAGAGGCATGACCAACGAAGGTTACTACGCGGTGCAAAAAGCCGTGCGAGCGCTTGGCAGCAACAGCATTGACAATGCAGCGCGGCTTTGTCACAGTCCGAGTACCGTGGCGCTCAAAGAAACACTGGGGATTGCTGCCACAACTTGTTCGTACACCGATTGGATTGGTTCGGAGGTGGTGGTTTTTATTGGCAGCAATGTTGCCACCAATCAGCCTGTGGCGACCAAATACTTGCATCATGCCAAAGTCGCGGGTACAAAAGTGGTGTGTGTCAATGCGTACCGCGAACCGGGTATGGAGCGGTATTGGGTGCCAAGCGCACCTGAGAGCGCGGTTTTTGGTACGAAAATCACCGATGATTTTTACTTGGTAAACACTGGCGGCGATGCAGCGTTTCTGAGTGGGGTTCTAAAACACCTGCTTTTTTTAGGTCTGGAGGATAAAGAATTTATTACGGCGCACACCAATGGTTTCGAGGCGCTACAAACCCATCTCGGGCAGTTGGACTGGGCGACTTTAGAACTTCAAAGCGGCTCGAGTATGGCTGAAATGCAGCGCCTTGCGGTGCAACTCGGTCAGGCTAAAACAGGGGTTTTGGTTTGGAGCATGGGCGTGACTCAGCATTTTTGCGGCGAGGATACAGTTCGCGCCATTGTCAATCTGGGTTTGGCTCGAGGTTGGGTCGGGCGTGACTTTTGTGGCTTGATGCCGATTCGCGGGCATTCTGGGGTGCAAGCAGGTGCGGAGATGGGCGCGTACAGCACCATGCTGCCCGGTGGACTTGCACCAACTGAAGCGAATTACGCGGCACTCGAGGCGCATTATGGGTTTGAATTGCCCAGACAAGCTGGGCTGACTGTTCCTGAAATGATTGATGCGGCCGCCGCTCGAGAACTCGATTTGCTGTTTGCTGTGGGTGGTAATTTTCTCGAGGTGCTACCCGACCCCGAGTACGTGGCAAATGCGCTGACGCAAGTGCCGTTGCGGGTGCATATGGATTTGGTGTTATCCAGCCAAATGCTGGTGGATGGCGAGGATGTAATTGTTTTACCTGCCACCACCCGTTATGAAATTGCTGGTGGTGTGACCGAGACCAGCACCGAACGCCGCGTGATTTTCAGCCCAGAAATTGTGGGGCATCGGATTGAAGAAGCCCGAAGCGAGCTGGATGTTTTTATGGACTTAGCGCGTCGGGTGCGCCCAGACATCGCCGAGCAACTGACTTGGGCAAGTACCCACGAAATCCGCAGTGAAATTGCTCGAGTTGTGCCGATGTATCAAGGTATCCAACATTTAACCAAGCAAGGCGACCAATTTCAAATTGCAGGGCGGCACTTATGCCAAGACGGGCGGTTCAAAACACCAGACCAAAAAGGCAAATTCAGTCTGGTCAGTCCTACCAGCAGTGCCATTCCAGATGGTTTTTTTCGCCTGTCCACGCGGCGCGGTAAGCAATTCAACAGCATGGTGCATGAATCTAAGGACAGCATCAATGGGGCAACTCGAGATGCAGTGCTGATCAACCCACAAGATGCCGCCGAACTTGGCTTGCAACACGGCGATTTGGTGCTGTTGACCTCGAGTGCAGGGCGTTTACAAGCCCGGGTCTGCTTTGCCAATGTCAAACCAAAGAACCTGCAAGTGCATTTTCCCGAAGGCAATGTGCTGCTTGATAAAGCCAAACGCTCGAGCGAGAGCCATATTCCAGATTACAACGCCTTGGTGCAGATTTCTCGGCACACCTCACTTGGGTAAGGCATCAGCCACATGGTAGCCTCGGTGGGTGTTCGCCAGTTTGAAACCCAAAGACCTACTGAATTCGGTGTTTGACCTCAGCCCAGCTTTTCTCGAGCAGCGCGGCATCAAAGCCTTACTGCTTGATATTGATAACACCATTGTGCCACATGGGAAACTTGAGAGTTCACCCGCCGATCTCGAGCGGGTACGGCGTTGGCTTGAGCCGTTTCAAGCGGCTGATATAGCTTTGCGGATTGTTTCCAATGCGCGTCCCTCGAGGATTCGTTTTCACAGCCAAGCCCTTGGGATCAAAGCGGTTGGTTCTGGACGCACGGCTGGTAAGCCCTTTGCGCCTGTGTTTCGCACTGCGATTGCCGAAGTGGGTTTGCCTCCCGAGCAAATTGCAATGCTCGGCGATCAGGTTTTTACGGATGTGCTTGGAGCAAATCATGCTGGTCTGCACAGCATTTTGGTGCGTCCAATGTCGGATAATGCAAAACTCCATACCAAAATAGCGCGAATGCTCGAGCGGGTGGTTTTGGCTCGTTTTGGTCATGTCTGGTAGTGCGTACTGCCATCGCTTGTAGTGTGTACCACCGTCGCTTGGTAGCGTATAATGTAATCCATGATTCAATCTGCTGTTCGCACGCCAATTTCAAAGTACTTTGCACTTTGTGCTTACTGGTTTGGGTTTTCATTCCATTGGTTTTTTTTGTTGCCAATCCTGATGCCCGCCGATGTCACCCGTTTGGTCGGTGAAGCCAACAAAGGCGCGTACCTCGGCTGGTTGGCTGGTAGTGCTGCGCTGATTCCATTGCTGCTGCCGCCTTTTTTGGGAATCTGGTCTGACCGCATTGGCAAACGCATGGTCTTTTTGCTCTGGGGAACGGTGGTGAATTTGCTCGGATTGTTGGTGATGATGATTTCACCCAGTTTTGTGATTTATGTGCTTGGCTACCTGATGGTTCAATTGGGCAACAGTGTTGCCAGCACTCCGTACACTGCTCTGATTCCCGATACTGTTCCCGCCGATGACAAAGGACGCGCCAGTGGGGTCATGGGCTTTTTTCAGTTATTTAGCCAAATTGCTGGTGGTGTGGCGGCTTTTATGCTTGGTGGCTCGAGAGACGGGCAGTACGCTGTGGTAATTCTTGTTCTGGCAATCACTACTTTAATCACGTACCTCAGCACCAAAGAACCAAAAACCTTAGGTAAAGCCCATGAATTTCCCAAGCTCAGCACTTATTTTAGCCCAGCCTACCGAGATTTTCGTTGGGTCTTTCTGACCAGAGCCTTATCCGAAACAGGACGCTTTGCAGTCCAGCCTTTTTTGCGCTTTTACCTCGAGGATGTGATTCGCATTTTTGCAGTGGGTGGCTTGGTGATTGCCCACGCCGACGGCAAACCCGACGCTGGTCTGGCACTGACTTTGCTGCTGGTGCTGCTTTCGGTCACGGCTGCCATCACCGCTGTGGTTTCAGGTGGCTTATCCGACAAGGTTGGTAAGCGCCCAATTGTCTTAGTTGCCAGCCTTGCCATGGCAGCCGCTGCTGGTGGTTTTGCCTTCTCGAGCAATTACCCAATTGCCTTGGTTTTTGGCTTGGCATTTGGTTTTGGTTATGGCGCTTTTGTCAGCGTGGATTGGGCGCTTGGCACAAGTGTTCTCCCCTACCCCGAACACAACGCCAGAGACATGGGGGTTTGGCACATTGCCCTTGTTTTTCCACAGCTTTTCCAGGGGCTTTTTGGACAAATCCTAGATGCTGGTAACAAAGCCAGTCCCAATGGTGGCTACCCGATTCTTTTTGGCATCGCTGTGGTTTTTTATGTGCTGGGCGGGATTTTTATCAACCAAGTGCGCGGTGTTAAATAAGGGCTATGGCAGTGGCAACCCGACGGTGCGAACAAACACATCCTGAATTGCGCCGTTGCTGTCTGGCAGGTTGGTCAGGTTGGTGGATAAGCTAACCAATGCCACATACCGTCCATTGCTGCTGATGCTTGGGTACGACTGGTCGGCACTGCCGATGCTTGTGCCAACGCTGCCGCTCCGACCATTGCCAAGTGTGCCATCCGAGGCTCGAGAAACCAGTTCAAAACTGCCCCCACTGACCGGATGCACAAAGACATCTGCCACGCCGTTGGTGTCGTTTGCCACAAAGGTACTGACACTCGAGACAAACGCGACCATGCGACCATCTTTGCTGATGGCGGGTTGTTGGCTGTGATCTGCGGCGGCTGTTCCATTTGGCAGGGCGCTGATCCAAGTGGTGGTGTTGCTGTCCAAATCCCGTACAAAAACATCATTTTTACTGTTGGTGTCCATGCTCGAGAAGGCGTTGCTGGAGTCGTATGCCACGCGCCGACCATTGCCACTGATGCCAATTGTTATATTACCACCAATCGAAACACCTTGGGGTGTTCCATCGGCTTTGATGTCGGCTCGAACCGTGGTTGCACTTTGGGTATCGCGCAGCAAAACACTCGAGTTTGAAGCAAAAGCAATGTAGCGCCCATCGCTGCTGATGGCTGGCAAGTTGCCGCCGCTGCTGATTTCTGAGCCGTTGTTGCTCAGGCTGATACGGGTGGTGATACCGAGTTTACGATCCCGCAAAAAAACATCGGGGCTGCTGTTGGTGTCGTTAGCCACAAGATTGGAAGCGGCTGAAACAAACGCCACAAATCGCCCATCCACGCTGATAGCAGGACGAAAAATATTCAATCCAAAGGTGGTCATCAATGCGCCCGTAGAATCAACGCTGTCGTAGCTGTTGTCGGTCGCCACATCAATTCGTTCGATGGTATTGCGCGAGATGTCTTTGACATACACCCCCCAAGCCCCAGAAGTTGGGCTGGCATTGCCCAAATTGGTGGCTTGAGACAGAAATGCCACCACCCGACCATCACCAGAAATGGCTGGGGTTTCGCTGGTGGCATTGCCAACAGTTGTTCCATCGGTACTGCTGACCAGCACACTCGAGCCATTGACCCGATCTCGAACCACAATTTGCGGCATGGTTGATGAAGGTATCACCATACGAAACGCTGTAAAACGTCCATCATCACTGATGCTTGCGCCTCTCACCCCAGATGCTGCCGTGGTTTGCGTACCAGTTGACGAGAAACTGACCATTTCGGTGCGGGCAGGCAAGGTAAAGGTTGGGGTCGTCTGACCACTGGGCAGTAAAAACAGGCTACTCGAGTTGGCGTTGCTCGGGTCTGGGTCGGCAACCCGCACATTGGCAACGCCCGTAAAATCGGTGACTTGACTTAAAGGGCTGGTCAGCAGGGTTTGATAGGCTTGCGGCGAAACCGTGCGTGAACCCGTACCAATCGCGTAGACCGTACCGATGCTGGCGTTGTTGGCTCGGGTTAGTACACCCGTAAAATCCAAGCCTTCTTCGGGACTCATGGTGACTCGAGATGGTGCATTCTCGAGGGCTTCCACCATCAGGCTAAAAGAAAATGGGTTATCTCGAGGGTCGGTCTGGGTTGGCAGCTTAACTGCAAAAGTCACAAAACCATCGAATTGATTGGCACTCGGGTTAGCTGCCAGCGACCTCGAGTGAGCGCAATGGCTGGCGCAGCGCACACTGTAGCCATATGGAAAAACCGTGCCGACCCCCAAGGCTGAAAAGGTGGTGGCTGGACTCCACAGGGTTGGGTCAACTTCGGATTCGGAGAATGCCATAAAATCAGCCGCATTGTCCACCACAGCCACGCCGCTTGGACTGGCGCTCATGCCGTGCGAAGGTGTGATTGAACGGGCAATCGAATTTCGCAAATTTGGGTTATCCGAGTAGCTGCTGTTGTCGATGCTTGGATTGGTGCTGGCGAACCTCGAGAAGCCCTTGAATGCCGTGCCTGCAATGGTTTGCCCAAGAACACTGACCGCCATAAAAACCACGTTCTCTTTGGCGCTCGAGTACGGCGTATTTGGGCTGGTGGCACTGGCGTTACGCACTTTGAAACTGGCAGATACATAGCGCACACCACCCGCCACAAACGATGAGGTGCTAAAAGGCTGCAACTGCAAACCAGTTGCCACATCGGTTAAGGCTCGGGTTTGTGCTTTTAAGACTGGCTTGGCACTGCTGCTGGGTGATGCTCCTCCAACCCCAGAGAAACGAATTTCCATGACACCAAGCGAATTTGGATTCGGATTCGGATTCGGATTTGGATTTGGGTTCGGCGGGCTGGGGATGACCGGAGGCGTTTGCTGACAAGCCGCCAGTACAACAACGAGGGCTAAAACACTGAGAATCAATTTATTCATGATCTTGCTCCTTGGGGTGGCTCGAGGTTTCTCCTGCGGATGGGTTGTTTTTCAACCCTCCAGTTGCGCTTTTGTGGGTTTGCCGTGTCTCGAGTTTGTCTTTTTTTGAGTTCACTTTGACCTCCTTGTTGTTCATGAACAGCAGTTTTGCAAAACAGGGGTTAACAAAGCGTTAACGAATTTGCAACAACCTCGAGCAACACTTTTTTGACCTTTGGATTAGACTGATGCCATGCAGTTGCAAACCCTTGGCAACCTCAGGCTCGAGACGAGCGATTTTTCTCGTCCTAAGCCTTTGTTGCTTTTGGCGTACTTGGCGGTTGAAGGCGCAAAAGAACGCCGTCATCTTCAAGAATTATTCTGGTCGGCAGCCGCAGACCGAGCCATGAGTTTGCGCGTGGCGTTGTCGCAACTGCGCCAAGTTTCGCCTGAGATCATCCTCAGCGAGGGGCAGCGTATCCAGACATCCCTAAAAAGTGATGTTGCTGCATTTTTACAAGCCATCCGAGACGGTGATCTCGAGACAGCTCGGGGTTTGTATTCAGGTGCGTTCTTGGATGGTTTTTTCTTACCCGATTGGGGCGTGGAACTCGAGGAGTGGGTGCTGAACACCCGTGACACATTGGCGGGGCAGGCTCGAGCCATCAGCTTAAAATTGGCTGAGCGGGAATTTGCTCTTGGACAAGTCAAAACAGCTGTGCAACTTGCCGAGGATGCTTACCGTTTGGCTGGCACAGCCCATCCTGAAGAACTCGAGCGCCTATACACCATTCTGCAAGCCGGTGACAGCCCTGTGGCGTTTGTGGTGCGCGATGAAGCTCGAGACTTTGGCTTGGAACTCAAAGCCAAGCAACCACAAATCAAAGCCATTGCGCCACGAGTTGCTTATCAGTTACCAACGCAGCGCACTTCGTTCATTGGACGTGACCTCGAGCGACTTGAACTCAGTCGCGCTTTATCCGAAGGCTCTGAGCGTTTACTGACTTTACTCGGTTCGGGCGGCATCGGCAAAACCCGCTTGGCATTGCAATTGGCGCATGATCAAATGGCTGAGCAATTTTTTACGGGCGGAATTTATTTTATTCCACTCGAGGCTGCCACGACCTTGGATCAAGTTGTGCAGAGCCTTGGTGGTGTGCTGGGTTTGATGGCAAGCCCCAAACCGATGGATGTGCTGCTTGAACGGATTGGTCAAACCCGAATGTTGTTGGTGCTGGATAACTTCGAGCAACTGCTGACCGAAGGCAACCAAGCTGTGCTGCTGATTCCAGACATCTTAAACGCTTGCCCAAACCTGAAAATTCTGGTGACATCGCGCCAGCGTTTAGATCTCGAGGAAGAATTTGTTTGGTCACTTTCGGGTTTATCGGTTGCCCAAGCCAACTCGAGCGATGCGGTTGTTTTATTCACCGAACGTGCCAAACGAGCGCGGTTGGACTTTGCTTTAACCCAAACCGATTTGGTGGATGTGGTGCAGATTTGCCAACTGCTGGACGGTGCGCCGCTGGCGATTGAACTGGCGGCAGCTTGGGTGAGAACCATGTCACCCAAACAAATCATTGCGGCGTTGCAACAAGGTTTTGACTTGCTCGAGACGGGTCTACGTAATGTGTCCCAGCGGCATCGCAGTCTAAAAATGGTTTTTGAGCATTCATGGAATTTGTTGGGTGTGCAACACCAAGCTGTGCTGGCGCAACTCGCGGTCTTTGAAGGTGGTTTTCAGCGCGAAGCCGCACAAGTGATTGCTGGCTCGAGCCTTGGGATGCTGGGGTCGTTGTTTGATAAATCGCTGGTTTTTCGCGGGGCAGGTGGTCGTTTTGAACTTCATGCGTTTATTCGCCAGTATGCCTACGAAAAACTTGAGTTACAAACCAAAATGTTAGCAGAAACCAAAGCACATCATGCCCAGTTTTTCTTGGCTTTCGCTGAGCAAGCCGCCTTGCAAATCAACACGTCCGAAGCCGCCTTTTGGTGTGACCGACTTGAACAAGAACACGCCAATATCCTCGTCGCCCTCAGGTTTTACACCCAAGATGCAGCGCATGTATCGCGTTTGGTTTGCGCTCTGACCGACTTCTGGCAAATTCGTGGGTATTTTGCCGAGGCGCAGGAGTGGCTGGGCAGAGCTTCGGCACTCGAGACGACAAGCTCGAGCCTACAAATCCTTGAGGCACTTGGTACATTGGCATTGCATCAAGGCAATTACGAAACAGCAACGCAGCATTTCTCGAGGGCGCTCAAATTGGCTCGAGCATCCAAAGATAGTGCAGTTCAAGGCAATGCACTGTTTGGTTTGGCAAGCGTATCCCTTGACCAAGGGCAGTATCTGGCAGCTCGAGAACTTGCCAATCAGGCACTTGGGTTACAACAAAGCCTACCAAACCAACGCGGCATGGCACAAAGTTTAGGCATCCTTGGGCGAATTGCCTCGGATCAAAACGATTACCAAACCTCGAAGCCCTTACTCGAGCAAGCACTTGGTTTGTGGCGCAACTTAAACGACACCCGAGGCATTGCAGGGGTGCTGATTTTGCTGACGGCTGTGGCAGTGGATCAGGGGGACTTTGGCAAAGCCAAAGCCATGCTCGAGGAGAGTTTAGAGCGTCGTCTGGCACTTGGCGATAAACGCGGCGCTTCAATTGCCTTGGGCAATCTGGGGCATATCGCCATGAACCTTGGTCATTACCCAGAAGCCCGAAAATTGCGCCTGCAAAGCCTGTCAGAGCGCCGAGAACTGGGCGATAAACGCGGTGTGGCATATGCCCTCAACGATTTGGGTCTGATTGCCTTACAAGAACACGACCTTGAACTCGCCAGCACCTACTCACATCAAGCCCTCGAGATTCGCAGGTCACTCCGAGATACCCGAGGCATTGCCGCAACCACCCAAAATCTGGGCAGCATCGCAGTTTTACGGCTCGAGTACGATATTGCAATTGAGTACTTCAAAGAAAGCCTCGAAGCTGCTTTTGAAATCAGTGATCGCTTAATGGCAACCGTCACGATTGAGCAATTAGCCACCATCGCCGCCGCTCAGAACCAGACCACTCGAGCCACGAAGCTCTTTGCAGCAGCAGCCGCCTCTCGCAAGAACCTCAGTACCCCACTGACACCAGCTTCACAGCACACCCATACCGCCAAACTCGAGACGCTGCGGCAAAAAGACCCAATTGCCTTTGAAAGCGCATGGGCAATCGGTCAAACCTGGAACCTCGAGCAAGCCGCTCAGTTTGGACTGGTCTTCAAACCAGAATTGGTGCGCTGAACCTTACGGAACACTGACGCTGTTACCGCTGGCATCTCGAGCGGTGACACGGTAATCGCCATTGGATTCAGCAATCAAACTGCATTCTTTGAGATCAAGTGATTTCTGCACATTATAAGCCCCAGCTGCGTAACCGCTGACGCAATTATTCGGTGCTTCTTGACGGGTTTGAGCTTTGAAATTCTGAGCTGCTGTCAGCACATCATCAGCGTACTTACGAAGTTTCTCGAGGGCAGTGGCATCCGCCCCACTGACAGGTGGTAAAGCTGGAACACTGCTCGAGTCTGGCGTGCTTGCCTTAGCGCTTGGGTCTGGAGTCGGCGTGGCACTCGAGTCTGGGGCAGCAGGAGCGGCAGGAGCAGCGCTCGAGTCTGGCACAGCTGGGGCTGGCGCAGCCGGAGCAACAGGCATGGTACTTGAGTCTGGCGCAGCCGGTGGTGTGATGCTCACACCCGAGGTACTTGGTAAATTCTCGAGCGCCGATTTAATCTGCTGCAAACGCCCACGCAAATCATCACGCTCAGCCATCGCAGCATCACGTTCTTTGGTTAGGGTGCTGACTTGAGCCACCAAGCCCTCGTTCTCGGTTTTTAAGCGCCCAGCTTCTTGAAAATCTGGAATTTGACAACCAACCAAACCCAAAGCCAGCACTGCCAATAAATATCTTTTCATGGATTTAGTATACGAGGTCAGTGGTGAGTTTGTTCCCGTACTAAAGTTGTAGAAAAGCAGGCAAAAGGCGAAAGGCAAAAGCATTGTGTAGGGTAGGCTCTGCCTACCGGTTTTGTGCATCATGTGGGCAAAGCCCACCCTACTACTTCGACTCGAAATAGTTCTTGCTTTCCTCTTTTCTCTTTCCTCCTTCGCCTTTCCTTTCCCTCCCCTCGTCGCGTAGACTGAAACGCATGTCAGGAACGAACCTCGAGGCTGTGGTACTGCTGCACGGTGAACTGAACGATTCAAGTTCTTGGAATGCGATTGCCGAAGTGCTGAGCAGCAAATTTTTGGTGTTGCGGTATGACCGTCCGCCTTTTGGGACGCTCGAGTCGCATCGTCAAGAACTAAGTGCGTATTTGGCTGAGCATCAGCTCGAGAAAATACATTTGGTTGGACACAGCGGCGGTGGGGTTTTGGCACTGGTTTTTGCGGGAATGCACCCCGAGCGGATTCTTTCTCTGACTTTGATTGATAGCTTGGCTCGTTTGGATAAGCCGCTCGAAACGAAAATTCGCAGTATTTTGGCAGCCCTTGAAGTTGGTGGTTCGGGATTGGCGTACACCGTGGCAGCCCCTTGGTTGTTTGGTGCGGATTTTTTAAGTCATGCCCAAGAGCGCTTGGCTGCTGCCACCTTAAAAGCCCAGAGTTTGCCACCTGCTGTGTTGAAAGCCAGCATTGAGTATGTGCTGAATTTTTCGGATCAACGCAAGTGGTTACGAGCCATTGAATCGCCTGTGCTGGTGGCAGTTGGCACCGATGATGCGCTGACTCCAATGCGTTACAGTCATGAAATTGTTGAATGGGTCAAACCCGGGCTTGGGGTTTTGGTGACCATCACTGGAGCGGGTCATAATGCGCCACTCGAGAAACCCGCTGAGTTAAGTCGAATCATGCTTGGTTTTCTTGAACGAGCCTCTGATTTCACCAAGCCACTCTGGGACGACTTGGACGAAGATGACACAGGCGCAGAAATCAATGATTATGATGCGCTACTCGAGCCGAACTGATCGGCTGCTCGAGCCGAAAGATATGTTGCCTTGCTGACCTGTTTTTGACCAGTGGCTGCGTAGACTAGCGCCATGAATATCGCGGTGTTGTGTCACCCTTCGGCGGGTGGTTCTGGGGTGGTTGCCACGGAACTCGCATTGGCTTTGGTTGGTTTGGGGCATCGGGTGCATATGATTGCCACCCAAATTCCATTTCGCTTGAATGCCATGCGGCTGCCAGACCTCGAATTACCGAGTTTAGAGAATAACTTTGCCCCACTCGAGGGCGAAGTGATGTTTCATGAGATTCAAAATGCCAATTATCCGCTTTTTGACCAGCCACTGACCAGTTTAGCAGCAGTCAATACTTTGGTCAGCGTGATTGAAGAACACAACATAGATTTGGTTCATGCCCATTACGCGATTCCTCATGCCACCAGTGCGCTCCTTGCTCGGGATATGGTTGGTGGTCAGGTCAAAGTGGTGACCACGTTGCACGGTACGGATGTGACTTTGGTTGGTCTTGAACCAAGTTTTTTACGCACCACCCGCTATGCCATCGAAGCCTCGGATGCGGTCACAGCCGTTTCCACGTACTTGGCAGATCACACCAACACCGTCATGGGAGCCAAAAAACAAATTGATGTGGTCTATAACTGGGTGGACACCGAACGTTTCCAACCCATTTCTGACAATACCTACCGACGCCGTTTTGCCAGGGACGATGAAAGCCTAATTGTTCATGCCAGTAATTTCAGGGAAATCAAACGTCCCAAAGATGTGATTCGCGTCTTTGCCAATATCTTAAAGCACCAAAAAGCCCGCCTGATTATGATTGGCGACGGACCTGAGCGCCTACCGACGCTCGAGTTAGCCAAAAGCATGGGCATTGCCAAGAATGTGCATTTTATTGGTTCGTTTCCCAATGTCGAAATGATTTTTGGCGTGGCAGATTTGCTGCTCCTGCCCTCCAGCAAAGAGAGTTTTGGTTTGGTGGCACTTGAAGCCATGGCATGTGGTGTGCCAGTCATCTCGAGTAACGCTGGTGGGCTGCCCGAAGTGGTGCTGCATGGTCAAACAGGTTTTGCCCTGCCGATTGGCGATGTCGCAGGCATGAGCGAAGCAGCAGTGCAAGCCCTCGAGCAACTACCACAAATGCGCGTGGCAGCTCGAGAAAGAGCGGTCAAGGAATTTCACCCCAATGTGATTTTGCCACGTTATATCGAAGTCTACGAACAAAGTTTGCAATGAGGCGAACTTACGTTTTTCCACTTGAGATTTGCCACCGCAAAAACCATCTTGCAAATGCCAATGGTGTAAACAATTTGGCTTCCCAACCACATGCTCGAGCTGCCTCAACATTGGCGGGTGCATCATCCCAAAAGAGAATATCTTGTGCTGGTAACTCGAGAATCGCTTGGACCTTTTGGTAAAAAGCCTCATCTGGTTTGCGAGTACCAAGCTCACTCGAGATAAAAACTCCATCCAGCACTGCCTCGAAACCCATATCTTTTTTCATGTACGCGGCTCGGTTACGCTCTTGGTTTGTGCCAAGGTAACAAGGAATTCCTGCTTGACGAATACTTTGAATTTGCCTCAGCAATTTTTCATCAGTGTGATGCTCGTGTTTGACCCAAGCCGCTACAAATTCTTGTGGGCTAATGTTCACACCCCAACGCGCTAAATACGTTGGTAATACCTCGAGCAATTCAAGTTCGCCTGTGGTGCAGCGCTTAAAATCACCATGAATAAACTCTAGAAACGCAGCTTTGGGAATGCCGTATATTTTTTCGGCTGGCACTGTAAACCAGCTTTTGGGGCTTACAATCACACCGTCGGCATCAAAAACAACGGCTTTCATAATCCCATGGCTTTGAGGTACTCGAGCAGCGGCGCACTGTCGGTGATAAAGGCAATCAGTGCGCCAATGGCAAGTGATGGTCCAAATGGGATGACGCTATCACCGCCGCGTACTTTGTGAATAATGCCAATGATTGCACCAACCAAGACAGCGACACCCAAGCCAAACAACGCGCCTTGCCAGCCTAAGAATGCGCCTGCGGCTGCCCAGAGTTTGACATCACCAAAGCCCATGGCGGTTGCGTCGAGTTCTTCTTCGGGGATTTCCTCTGAATTGTCTGGCACGACCCACCAGTACAGTCCAACCAGAATTGCCATTGCACCTGCGGCTTGGAGTGCGCCTGAAATAGCAGTTAAAAAATTGCCACTCGAGGCTTGGATGACCAAAGAAATTATCACTCCGCCAAGCGTGACAAAATCGGGCATGGGAACAACTTTTTTTGCCAGTAGATTGGCTACCATCAATGCCAAACCTGCCAGCACACCCCAGAGTCCAAACCAAACGCCGAGCAGCATGGCTAAATGGATATTCAAATAACCCACAGGGTAATACGGATGGCGAGGCTCGGAGAATCGCCGCATCACCCAAGAACCAAAGGCAATAATCGCGGAAATCAGACCTGCACCAATCAGCGCTCCTTCAAAAGCAGTTGGGAATTGACCAAGCACCGCAGCAATCACCAAGCCTGCTGCCAGCACAGGAAAGGTGAGTTCATCGGGTAACTCGAGGGTCGAAAAATCAATCGCGGTGGCTGCCAGAAAACAGGTGAACATCAGCCATACGCCCAGCACCAACAGCGGATTCTCGAGAACACCTGCTTTCCATGCAATCAGTACATAACCGGCGGCGCTGATGCTTTCAATGATTGGGTAGCGGCTCGAGATTGGATTTTTACAGTAACGACATTTGCCGCCCAAAGCCAGCCAAGAAAAGACAGGTACCAAATCCAGCACCCCAAGCCGATGGTCACAATTCGGGCAACGCGAGGGTGGGAAGGCAATGCTTTGTTTTCGTGGGATACGATAAATCAAGACATTGGTGAACGAACCAATCAATGCACCTAGAACTCCCGAAACCAGCAAGGCAAACCATTCCATTGGTGCTATCGTATCGCGTCTTGGGTGGTTTGGGTGGTCATCAACCTTGTCGGACTCGAGTCAAAGCCCGAAATTGTCACGCACCTGACATAAATACCGTACAATGAGCATCATGAAATCAGCCCAAAAATGGTTGCTGCTCCTCTTCTTGGCTTGGTTGTGCTTACCGAACCTCGCAGCAGCGAAATCCTTTACATTCTCGAGCATCGAGCAAGACCTGTATTTCCAAGCCGATGGGCGGGTTCGGGTGATTGATACCCGCACCTATAACTTCGATGGTGATTACTCCAAGGCGTACCTGAACGTGGATTCTCGAGGACAAGTGAATTTTGAAGGTGTGACGGCACTGGATGGTAAGCCTTTTTCTGGTTTTACCGTAGATGGCACTACAATCAATTGGTCGTACCAAGCCAGCAGCGAAGAACGCACCTTTCGGATTGTTTACACCATGTCTGGCGAACTCGAGGTGGCACAAGACGGCACCAAGTTTGATCGGCAAATCCTTGAACCCGAGCATGTGGCAGTTGGCAATTACACGGTGCGGCTTCATGCGCCGAATGGTTCGCCAGACCCATTTAAGGTTTTTATTTTTTCTCGGGATTCGCGTATTGGTACACTCGAGTTCAACGATGCCAAAGGCATGGCGACCATCAACATGCAGAATGTTGCCGAAGATGAATGGGTCAGAACCTTTGTGATTCTGCCAGCCGCGCAGTTCCTCAACAAAACCCGTCAAGATAAACAAATTGACACTTGGCTCGAGGGCTTAAAAATCGAAACAGCCGCTTTTCGTAACGCCTCGGCACAAGCAGTGGCAAGGGGTGGTTTTGCACCGCCACCACCGCCACCACCTGCTTGGTTACTGGCGTTGCCTTTTCTTGGGGTGCTGTTCTTTGGCGGCAACATTTGGACTGCGTACCAAAAATATGGTCGTGAACCAAACATCCCCGAAGTCGGCAAGTACTACCGTGAACCCGCCGAGAACATCCCACCAGGCATTGTGCCGTATGTCCAAGGTGTGATTGATCCAGGCAGCAGTGCCTTAGGCGCTGCCATCAGCGCCACACTGCTTGACTTCACCCGCCGAGGTTTTTTAGAACTACGCAAAGGACAAAGCGCTGGTTTCTTGGGTATGGGTAAAAAAGAAGAAACCCAGTTTGAAATCGCCAAACGCCCACAATCAGGCGAATTATCGGATTTTGAAGAGGAAATCTGGAGCATCCTCAACCGCGCTCGAGGTTTTGATAACATCATCACCCAATCAGAATTAAAAACCTACTTTGTCTCCGCCTCGAGCAGCTTACAAGCCTTGAGCAGCTTACCGCGCAAATGGTATGAAAGCAGCCACGGCTCTTTATTGGACGACTCCAATTCAAGTAAAACCACACCAATCACCATCGCCGCATTGGTACTGGGATTTCTTGGTTTTATCGGTGGTTTTGTGCTGATTACCATGGACCTAGGTGCGTTAGGCGCAGCCACCATGGTAGCTGGCATCCTCACCACTTTGGGTGGCATTTTAGCAGGCATCAGCTTATCCAAATGGAATGCCGACAAGCTGCTGAACGCCAAACGCTGGGGCGCATACCGAAATTTCTTAACCGATTTTTCGCAAATGGAACAAGCCCCAATGGAACACTTAAAACTCTGGGATTACCATTTTGTTTACGCCACCGCCCTCGGTGTTGCCCAACCCTACTTAAAAAACATTCAAACCCTTGCTGAGCGCTACCCGCAGTACTACCACCCACCGTACTGGTTGCCAAGAAGCTATTACACCAACGACCTCACAGGCATGACTGACCTATCACAACAACTTGCAGCCGTCAACAGCTTAGCCACGATCAGCAACAACCTCAGCAGCTTAAACAGTGCCTTATCAAGCTCTTCTGGCTCAGGCGGAGGCTTTAGCGGAGGTAGCTCAGGAGGCTCGAGCGGCGGAGGTGGCTCGAGCGGAGCAAGCTAGTCAGTTAGGTTAAAGGTCAAAGGCTAAAGATAAAGGCTCTAACCTTTCATAACAAGTTCCCGCCCTCTCTTTCCTCAAGATGTCTTATTTCTCGAGTTATCCAAACGCTTCGCGTCATCAGGTTATCTCTTTCCTCTTCCCTCGCCCTCTCTCACGCTCAAGGAGTTCAACATGGGTCCAATTATTGTTCTGGTGGTTCTGGCGCTTTTGGTGGTTTTTGCGATTGGGGTTTTTAATAACATTGTTTCACTCGAGAATCGGGTGGCAAATGCGCTTGGGCAAATTGATGTGCAGCTCAAAAAACGCTCTGACCTTGTGCCGAATTTGGTCAGTACAGTAAAAGGTTACGCAGCTCATGAAACATCGGTCTTTGAAAAAGTCACGGCTGCCCGAAGTAAGTTAGACAACGCCACAGGTGTTGAAGAAAAAGCGGCTGCCTCGAGTATGCTCTCAGGGGCGCTTCGTACTGTGTTTGCCGTGGCAGAAGCCTACCCAGATTTGAAAGCCAATCAGAGTTTTATTCAACTGCAATCAGAGTTGGCAGACTTAGAGGATAAAATTGCTTACAGCCGCCAGTTTTACAACGACACCACCCTCGAGTTTAATAATTCCATCACCACCATCCCCGGAGTTTTCTTTGCAGGTCCAATGAACAAAACCAAGAAAAGCATGTTCGAGGCAAGTGAAGGCGAAAAGGCTGTGCCTGCAGTTAGCTTCTAGCTACCATACTTTCTTGCTTTAATAACATCGTGACTGTGATTTCTAAACCGCGTTCCAAACCTCGTTTGGCTGAAATCGCAAAGCTGCTTGGCTCGAGTTGACGCTCTAAGGTTATTCTGGTTTTCTCGAGTAAGGCTTTGATTTCTCGGTTACTTTGTGGGTGTTGCAGTGCTAAGCCAAGGTATTCAACCGCTAAGAGTGGATCAGTGTGCTGCACCAAAATGGCTAAGCCTGCAATGACCTCGAGTTGTAAGCGTTGATCGAGCAGTTCTCGAGCGGTTTTGAGGGCTTGTTGGTAGCGCAATTGGGCTTCTTGAGGTTGGCGAAATTGGGTGGCAATGTGCGCCAGTTGAATTTGGCTGTATGCCATGTCGCGGTAAGCCGCGAGGTCTTGGCAGAGTTGCAGGCTTCTTAAAAAATAATGTTGTGCCACTTCAAGCTGACCAGTTTGTGTTTCGATACGTCCAAGGTTGATCAGGTGCAGCGTTTGGGCGAAACGATTCCCGATTTTTTGAGTCATCTCAAGGGCTTCTTCTAAGCAGGCTCGAGCGGCTGCCACATCGCCGCGCTGGAGTGCGACCAAGCCTAAACCACTTAAAATGAGGGCAATACCGCTGATTGAACCTGTTTTTCGCATCACCACTAAGGCTTCTTCAAAGTACGTAGCCGCTTCGGGTAAGTCAATGCCGAGCATCAGTTTGGCGGTGGCAAGCCAAGAGATTGCCACCGCTCGGGTCAGTTGATTCATCGGTAAAAGCATGGTTTCAAGGCAAACTTGGTGCATTTCTTGGAAATGCCCTAAACGATTCAATGAACGCGCCCAGACTGAACGGGCTTGGGCAATCAGGTCGGTGTCGCCAAGTTCAGTTGCAATCACAATGGCTTGCCCGATGTTCTGCACCGAAACATGCAGATCACCAAACATTTGTTGTAGTTGGGCTAAGCCAATCCAAGCGTCCACCACCAATTCGCTGCTTGGAATTTGATGATTCTGCAAACTGGCTTCGAGCCAACTTGCGCCTTCGCGCAGTAAGCCCTTGGCAATCCAAAAATTGGTTAGTCCAGTGGCAAATTTCATGGTCAGTAATTGGTCATGACCCGCCAAAGCCCAAGTCATGGCGGCGCGGATGTTACCGAGTTCTTGTTCTAACATCGGTAAAACCCGCACTTGCTCGAGTGAGCGCAATTGGCTTTTATGTTTGTCCACAAAACCCAAGTAGTACTCGGCATGGGCATGAGCCACTTCTGCCCAGTCCGTCTCGAGTTCACGCAGTTTCTCGGAGGCATATTCGCGGATCAGTTCATGCAGACTTAAACGCCCATGGCTGCGCCTGAGCAGACTTTTATCGGATAAGCCAAGAATATCGCGGTGATGAATGCCAGTGATGGCAATAGCAGCTTCTTGACTGAAACCACCACGAAAAATAGACAAGCGCCTTAAGCTGCGCTGCTCAGACAGTGAAAGCAAACGCCACGAATAAGCAAAAGTGGCTCTTAAACCCTCTTGACGTGGCGGTAAATCATTTAAGCTGCCCTCGAGGAAGTCTAAGCTCTGCGAGATTTCTTGTTCAATTTCAAAGATGCTCATGGCTCGAAGCCACGCCGCCGCTAACTCGAGGGCAAGCGGAGCGCCTGTCAGCACATGGCAGAGGCGCAAAATGGCTTGTCGCTCGGCTTGGTTGGGTCGCCACGCGATTTGGCGCTTGGCTGCTGCTAAGAACGCCAAACCAGCGCCTGATTGCTCGAGGTCGGCTTCAGAAGCGGGTAAACTCAAACCATCGAGTTCCAGCACATGTTCATGACGCAGACCAAGGCGAATTCTCGAGGTGAACAACAACGTCAAATGAGGCATTTGAAAACGCTGGGCAAAGGCTCGAGCTGTCTCTAAACAATGCTCCACATTATCCAAAACCAGAATCAGTGGCGCACTGCGACGCTCTAAAGCAGCGTACAAATCATCATCTACGCTGTTCGCCGACATAAAACTCAAACCCAGCGCAGCGCTGATGCTTGGTGCAAAACTAGCAGCATTGGCTTGCAGACCAACCAAGGAAACAAACACAACTTGGGTATCCAAACCACGCACAACCTCAAGTGCCAAACTGGTTTTACCAATGCCACCAATGCCAACCAAACTGACCAAAGGCTGCTGCTCAAGCATGCTTCGCAGGGTTTGCAGTTCTTGTTCACGCCCGAGCAAAGGATTCAAAGCCACAGGCAAAGGTGCAATATGATTCGTTGGGGCTGCTTGGGTTTGGACTTGAACGGGGTCTTGACGCAGCTTCTCGAGACTTTGACGCAACTCTGGCGGCAGCGACTCGCCCAACTCGAGTAAATCGCGTTCATAACGAAACACCAGTGCTTCGGCTCGAGCCACTTGCCCCGAAGTTGCTGCCAAGCGCAACGCCAGCACCACAGACATTTCATCCAAAGTACCAAGTTGCTCGAGCCAACCCAGCCCTTCGGCTGGACTGATTTGACTCGCCAAACGCAAGGTTAATTCTTGGCGCTGATTGGCAATGGATTCACGTTCCAAAGTCAGCCAGGCTGCAAATTCAGAATCTTGAAGCTGTATTCCATCAAGCAGCAGACCTTGGCTAAGCTGCAAGGCTTTTTCGGCTTCACCACGCTGCAAAGCCATTTTATACTCAACCAAATCACTGCTACCAGACCAACGCAAACGCCCAGCTTGGCTTTCTATCCCATCAGCAAAACCACTTTTTTTAAGGCGATACAAAAGCTGGCGCAAACGATGTTGCAAACCTGTCGCATCCTCATCCGACCAAAGCAAGGTACTCAGTTCTTCGCGGTGCAACCAATCATTTTTAGCCGCCAGCAAAGCCAGCAACCAAGACATCCGCTCGAGTGGCAAAGGCAAAACCCCACTTGGCGTATGCAATTCAGGTGAACCAAATAACCGTAAATACATCACTTGGTATTGTAACGCGAGAAATCTTACAAGTCATGTACCGCTTGCCACACCAGCACATTCCGCACAATCGAGTGCCGCACCAAGCCGCGCTCCTCGAGGTCAGTCAAATGCGCCAGCACCGCCGTTTGATTCAACACATACCGCGTTAAATCAGTCATTTGGACCTCGAGCATGGCACACACCCGAGCCAGAATTTCAGGAGTTGTACCAACATCAAAACAAGCACTCAGCACCGCTTGGTTACTTCGCTCAAGCGCTGCCACATTGGCATCGCAAAGTGCATCAATCTCGGTGGTTGGCTCACCATGCCCGGGCAGCACAATCCGCGCACCCGACGCCCGCACTGTTTCAATTGCTTCACGCGCCAATTGAATATCCACCATAAACGAAAGCGGGTGTTTCTCGAGAATCGCCTGACCAAAAACCGCATCCGCCGCGAACAGCACATCGTTTACTTTCACCGCAAATTGAATATGGGCATGACCCGAAACCTCGAGCAGTTCAATTTCCAGCCCCGCGATTTTACGCTTGCCAGCTTCGTTCAGCACCTTGGCTGGACTTGCACCAGCCAGCAAAAAACGATTCTGCAACTCCTTATGCGCCCGCGCTCCACTCCACAAGTAAATCGGCTCGAGAATCGGATAGCGCAAAATGCTTTCTTCAAAAATTGGCGCGTACACAGGAATCTCGAGGTGCTTAAGCAAAAACGCATTGCCCCCATAATGATCGGCATGAGAATGCGTATTGATGATCGCTCGAGGCTCGAGGTTTTTGGCACGGCAGGCTTTCAGGAGTTTCTTTCCCGAGTCGTCGGAATTGCCTGTGTCAACAATTAGACAGCCCCCATCGCCTGTCTCGAGAATGCCGCAATTCACCCCACCAGCAAGGTAATAAATGCCCCTGGCAAGTTCAATCATCACCCACCCCTCGAGAGGTCAAGCCAAAAACCCACAAACCCAAGCCCCTTCAATGAAGGGGCTGCCGAGCGAGCGACCACGCCCGTCAGGTGCGCGTATGTGGTCAAGACAAGCGCGGCTGGGGAAGTTCGTGAGAGCTTACGTTTTTTCTGCATCTTCAAATCTCAATTCACATCTCAAGATTTCTCGAGGAAAACCCAAATCATGTTGTCTCATAGGGCGAGGCAAGCCCCGCCCCTACGGTTTTTAATGTTCTAAACTCATTTTTGGCATGACTTTGGCTAGGCGCTTGGGCAGCCACCAGTTCCATTCTCCTGCGAGCATCATCACAGCGGGAACAAGGACAAGGCGTACCAGCGTGGCATCAAGGAACACAGCAACAGCTAAGCCTAGCCCAATGGTTTTGTTGGCGACCACATCGCCAAAAACAAATGCTCCGAAGACAATCAGCATAATCAATGCGGCGCTGGTGATCACACCGGCGGTACTCTGCACGGCGCTTTTCACGGCATCATGGGTGTTCATGCCAGCCAAATGCGCTTCTTGTACCCTCGAGAGGAGGAAAATTTCGTAGTCCATGCTCAGTCCAAAAGTTACGGCGAACATCACCAGTGGGAGGCTCGAGTCTATGGCGCCAATGTCGGTTGGTACACCGAAGAAATCTGCCATGAAACCATTTTGGAAGATTAACGTAATCACGCCGTAGCTGGCAGCGACAGTCAGGGAGTTCATGATGATGCTTTTGATGGGGATAACAATGCTTCTAAAGGCAATGGCAAGTAACAAGAAGGTGGCAATGAACACGGTGATGATGGCAATTGGCATGGCGCTGACCAAGGCGTTGGTGAATTCTTGGCTGCCGACGGGCGCTCCGCCAAGCAGCACTTTGTTGAAACCTGCGTTTTGCGCGGCGTTGCGTAATTTCTCGAGCCAACCAGGGATTTCGGCAGGGTGAACCGCGTCTTTTGGTACAACCGAGATGCGAAGGAATCGGCGGTCTTTGGAGATGCTGCGTTCAGTTAAGTTGGTCAGGGCAGCTAAGCCATTGTTGCCATCGGTGGAAAAATCAGCTCGAGAAGTTAAAAACGGTGAAATCACCAATCGGGCTTCATCCCAAGAGGCAATTTCGGCATCCAAAGCCCGCCATTTGGCTCGAGCTGCACGGAAATCATCCACTTCGAGAATTACTTCAAATTGGTCTAAGCTGCCGCCCAACTCGAGCGGACGAATCAACTCGAGTCCTCGGCGTGATTCAACTTCTCTGGATAAGCCAAAAGCGCCTGTGTAACCAAGTTTCATTTGCAAGGCTGGGCTGGCGAGCAGCAGAATAAATGCGACCACACCGAAAACCCATGGAATCGGGCGCTGCATGACTTTTTCTGCCACATTTGCCCAGAAGGTGCTGCCCTTGCCGCTCGAGGTGGCTTTGAATTGAAAGCGGCGTGGGCTGTTGACCCTGTCACCCAGCAGCGCCAGTAGGGCAGGTACGGCGGTGGTGCTGACCAGCACCGTGACCAAGACCACCAGCACCCCAGCGATGCCCATGCTGCGAACAAAAGTCAGGTTGGGAATTAAAAGCGCTGCCATGGCAATGGCGACGGTCAAACCACTAAAAGCCACAGCTCGACCTGCGGTGCGGGTGGTATTGGCGGCTGCCACCCTTGGGGCGTGTCCGTGTGCCATCTCTTCGCGGAAACGGTTGACCATGAGTAGCGCGTAATCTATGCCCGCACCAAGCCCGAGCATGGTCACAACCGCTTGAGCGAAACTCGAGACTTCGATGATTTGGGTCACACCAAACATGGCTGCCATGGTCACGGTAATTGAGAACATGCCAACCAAAATCGGAATGCCTGCTGCCAC
>JAAFJQ010000229.1 GCA_013298185.1 Deinococcales bacterium | reverse complement strand
AAAAGTCTGCTGACCAATCGTGACTTGGCGTTCCTGCATCGCCTCGAGCAGGGCGCTTTGGATTTTAGCTGGGGCGCGGTTGATTTCATCTGCCAGAATCAGATTAGCGACAATTGGACCAAGTTCAGTTTCAAATTTGGCTTCTTTTTGATTGTAAATTCGCGTGCCAATCAAATCGGCTGGCACAAGGTCTGGGGTGAATTGAATGCGCTTGAAACTTGCGCCAATTGCATCGGCGGTGCTTTTAATCGCTAAGGTCTTGGCTAAGCCCGGAACGCCCTCGATTAAAATGTGTCCCCTGGCAATCAATGCCACCAACAGGCGCTCGAGCATCACGTCTTGTCCGACAATCACGCGCTTAACTTCAAAAAGCAGGGTGCGAATTTTGGCGCTGGCTTCAATGACTTCTTGGGGGCTGAGTGGTGTGTTCATGTGATCTCCAGTGTGCAGTAAAGCGGTGAAGGGAGGGTGAAGGAGGGCAGAGGAAAGAGATAACCTAGTGCCGCGAAGCGGCTGGACAACTGTTAAAACTATACATTTTGAGGAAAGAGAAAAGGTGTTGCCTTAGCTCCTTGGGACAGGTGTGTTTGGACTCGAGGGGGTGTTGGGAATCGGTGTACTTGGCGTGCCGGGACTCGAGGGAGCGCCGGGATTGAGGGGAATCAGTTCTTGACCTTGACCGGGTTGTCCGGGTTGATTACCTTGTCCTTGACCGGGTTGCTGACCGGGACGGGGGAAAGTGTAGAGCTGCCCGTCTTGATAGATTTGCACTGGGCAATCCTCAGGGGCTTGTCCTTGTCCGGGTTGGGGGCGTTGTCCTTGACCGGGTTGCTGTCCTTGTCCGTTTGGATTGAGCGGAATCAATTCTCGAGGGTCGTTTGGGGCTTGTTGTGGCGTTTGAGGCGCAGCATTTTGGGTGAGTTGCAAACCCGACTGCGTTTGTTCTCGAGCTTGGATTTGGGGTTGCCCTTGGGTTTGTGGCGCACTGACCCGACCCAAAAAGAAACCCGCGCCGAGGAGCGCAACTGCCGCCGCGAATAAGCCTAGTGATTTCATTTTGTTATTGTAGCGCTTATCAAGTGAGACGATTGAAAGTTAAGTATGATTCGCCTGACCTGCCTCTTTTTGGTTCAAATACAAGTGCGTCACACATCGGCGTACCCACCGCGCCTACCCTCAAAGCACGAATCAGCAGTTCAGCACAAGGTTTTTTTGGTCAAACCGTAGGGGCGAGGTATGCCTCGCCCGACTTGAGCAACCCATTCTTCGGATTATTTCTTGTTAGACTTTTGCTGTGACCGTCATCCATAGTCAGTTAAAAATTCAGCTTGACCACGTCATCGCTGAAAAAATCGTTGCTTTTTACTTCGCACAAGCACTAACGGAGCTGACGGTCTTGGATGGTGGCTACTTTGCTTCGGTGTTTTTACTGACCTTAGCCGACCAACGCAAAGTGGTTTTGAAAATTGCTCCAGACCAAAACAAGGTCATGACCTACGAACAACAGATGATTTACGCTGAATTCACTGCCCTCGAGTTACTGCGCCATGCCGGTTTGCCTGTGCCGAAAGTCTATGCTTTTGATACATCTGGGATGTTCTGCACGGATTTTTTGCTGCTCGAGTTTTTAGAAGGGTATTCGTATCGTCAGGTTAAACCGCAACTTGCACCAGAAGGTATTGGACAAATCAATCAGCGAATTGGGCAGCATATTCGTACTGTGCATCGAATCAAAAGCCCAACTTTTGGTGGTTTAACACCCAACGCCAAACGCAGCCCATCATGGCGCGAAGTCTTTCTCGAGTTGCTTGAAAGTGTGCTGCTGAACGGTGAACAAGCGGGTGTGGAGTTGCCTCGAGCTTACGCCCAGATTCGCCAAGAGATTCATGCCCTCGCTTATGTTCTCGAGGAAGTCAAAGAACCATGTTTGGTACTTTTTGACCTGTGGGAAGGCAATGTTTTGGTTAAACCAGAAACGAATGAACTGACGGGCATCATTGATCTCGAGCGGGCATTTTGGGCTGACCCACTCTTAGAAGACCAATTTCGCAGTCTCGAGCCAGATGCAAATTTTATGCTTGGGTACGGCGCGAATCCGCTTAAAATGCCTCATGCTCTGATGCGTCGCAGTGTCTACAACGTTTTTTTGGGGTGCGTCATGGTGATTGAATGCACCTACCGAAAATACGGTACAAACGATTTTGAAGAGTACAGCCGAGGGTACTTAGCCGATGAACTCGAACGCTTTGACCGGTTGCGCTTGACATAAGCAGTCATAACCTACCCGTTCTTTGTCCATTCTTCGCTTGCCCCTCGAGAATAAGTCATAATACAACCCATGTGGGAACGTTACTCGGTGGTGCGTGAACTTGGTGTCGGGGCTTCGGCTCGGGTGCTGTTGGCGCATGATAATCACGAGAAACGACTGGTCGCCTTAAAGCAACTGCATAGCAATGTGGCATTTGCGGGTGGCGCTCGGATGAAACGCGAATTTCGGGCGCTCTCGAGCTTAAAGCATCCGAACATCATTGAGGTCTTGGATTACGGTGAACATGCTGGCACACCGTATTTGGCGCTCGAGTACGTCGAAGGGCGAACCTTGCAGGTTTGGATTGATTCGCAACCGAGTTTTGAGGCAATCCGCGAAGTTTTCGCACAGCTTTGTGATGCTTTGGGGCAAGTGCATTCAGCGGGTTTGTTGCACCGCGACTTAAAGCCAGAAAATGTGATGCTGAATCATCAAAATCAGGTTAAATTGATGGATTTTGGGTTGTCCAAAGGCAATGATAACAGTGTGCTGCTGACTCGAGATGGAGCGATGGTTGGCACGGTCTTGTATATGTCGCCTGAGCAGTGCCGAGGGGCGGAACTTGATCCGCGTTCGGATTTATATGCGCTTGGGGTGATGCTTTATCAGGCTTTGTGTGGTCGAGTGCCGTTTTTATCCGAGAGCATTGCTGAGGTACTGCTTTCGCATTTGCAAATGACGCCGCGTTCGCTCAGCGAATTTAGAAACGATGTCCCGCCAGACCTCGAGCAACTGGCAATGGCTTTGCTTTCTAAAACCCCAACTGAACGCCCTTCGAGTGCGGCTGAAGTGATGGCGCTGCTGCGCGGACAACATGGTAAAGGTCATGCACCATTACCGCAGCTTTTAACTGCCCCGCTGATTGGTCGGGCTTTGGAATTAAGTCAGTTGCGTCAAGCACTCGAGCCAAATCATGCAGTGGTGGGCGTATTGGGCGAAGCTGGCATGGGTAAAAGCCGTTTGCTGCGCGAATTTCAAGCCAGTTATTCCAAAGTGCAAATCAGTCTTGCTTGGCTCGAGCATGACACCGTTGGCGCATGGTTTGAGCGTTTCCTCGAGCGTATTACCCAGCAGCAACCCGAAGCGTTCTGGGGTTTATCAGATAAAGCCCGTGAAGGTGTGCATTCTGGGCGTTGGAACAATGACTTGGAGCGTTTTGCACGCTACGAAGCGCTGCGTGAACTGCTCGAGGACACCGATGCTTTGTTTATCTTTGAGGATTTGCATTTTGCCACCGCCGAGGATTTGCGTTGGTTGGCACATGGTTTGCGTGGGGCGAATCGGGTGCAAGCAGTCCTGACTTACCGCCCAGAGGATTTGGCATTTGGCTTTGAACGGCATTTACCTGTTTTTGATCATAAAATCATCTTGCCCACCTTGCAGCCAGAAGCGGTGGCACTCTTGATCGAAGCCCGACTCGGTGCGCCTGTCGAAGCTCAACTGCGCGATGTCCTGCTCGAGCGCAGCGGTGGCAACCCATGGCTGCTCGAGGAGCGTTTACGCAGTATGCTCGAGAATCGCCAATTGCTTGAACGCGATGGGATTTTTGAGTGGACCAGAGGGCATCATGTTATCCCTGAAAGTATTGCCGAGGTTCTCGAGCGACGTTTGGAGGATTTAACCAGCGATGCCCTGACTTTTGCACGGGCGGCAGCGGTGCTTGGCGCTCAGTTTGATTACGAAGATGCACGGCGTTTGCTGGATTGGACTGATGACACCGCCATCGGAGCGCTCGAGGACATGATGCGAGCCAGAATTCTACAAGAAATTCCCAACACCCGAGGCAATGGTTATCGTTTTACGCACCCTGAATATGCCAGTAAATTACGCGCCGATATTGCCAAAACCAATGCCAAAGAACTTCATGCCAAAGCCGCACAGGTGCTACAAAAACGAGCTTCGGACGTTGAACTTGCTGAACATTTTGCGATAGCCGAGCAGCACCAACAAGCCCTCGAGTTGGGCGTGCGCGGCGGAGAACACGCTCTGAAAAACCTCAATTATGCCCTTGCCGAACGTGGTTTTCGGGCTGCCCTCGAGTCAGCCACTGCCACAAGTTCAGGGGCTTTACGCGCCCGAGCCACGCTTGGACTTGCCGAAGCCCTACGAGCCACAGGGCATATCGCCGAAGCTGAACGCCATTACCGCGAAGTGCTGTACCATGCCGACTCGCAAATCGAAGCCAAAGCCAGATTGCGCTTATCCGAACTCTTAACCGCTCGAGGTGAACCGATTCGGGCGCTTGAAGTGCTGGCTCGAGCTTCTGGCGCCGAAGTGCTGCTGGCACGAGCGCGGGTGGCATTAGCCATGTCGGATATTGGCACAGCCAGACACCATGCTTTATCGGCGTGGGCAAATGTCAAAGGACATGACCTTGAACTCGAGGTGGACACACTACTGCTTTTAGGGCAAATTGCCTTAAATTTAGGGCAGTACAACCGCACGCTGCTCTTGACCAAAGCCACCCAAACCCGCCTCAATCGCCAACAAGACCTGCTGCGCTACCTCCAACTGCGCCGCCTTGAAGCCAATGCCTACAGTGGCAAGCGCCAGTGGTCAAGGGCATTGGAAGTCCACGCTGAAATCGCCGAAGAAGCCGCGCGGGTCGGACACCTCGAGCTACAAGTTTTCAGCCTCAACAACACAGGTGTAATTCTGACCTTAGAAGACGATGTCGAAACTGCCTTAGAACGCTTCAAACGTGCCATGCTACTTGCCAAACGCGCCGATGACCGCGACTTGGAGAACATCGCAGCTGAAAACAGCGTGCTTTGCCACACCATGCTCGGGCAACTCGAGGCGGCTTTTGGTTTAGCCACACGATTTGATTCCCCTGCAATGGTCGTCTGGCGTTTTCGCTTAGAACACCTCCTGAACAAACCCAGCAGCCTCCGACTACCGCCACTCGAGATGATTCCAGCTTGGCATCATGGGTTATACGCCCTCGCCGAAGTTGAAGCACTGCTTTTACAACGCCAGTACAGCACGGTTTTACGCGCCACCCAAGCCCCTCGAGAAGATTACCTTTGGTTTTGGACGCTCTACGAATTGGCAGCTCGAGTTGGCTTAGGGATGTCACACAAAGAAACCCTGACCCGCCTAGCCCGACCACTCGGTGACTGCGGCATCAAACGCAACCTAGGACGCGAACAAGCACTTTTGCTGCGCGATTTCTTAGACCAAAAAATCAGCCCAGGGCAGCAAGCCAGTGTCATTGGAATTGCCATCAGGAGTTTGGATTAGCTTCTAGCCCTTTACGCCCCACCAGCTTTGGTTTTTGGTTGCACACTTGGCGGCATAAAACTTGGCTCGAGGTTGGGTTTGGTATCCGGTTCTTCTGGCAGAATTCCACCATCAAAAACCGTGACGAATTCTTCGCCGTTCAGGGTTTCACGCTCGAGAAGTGCGGTCACTACCCTGTCCATTGCGTGTCGGTGCTGCTCGAGTAGGTGCTTGACACGCTCGTATTGGTGTTCAATCATCTCGCGGACTTCGGCATCAATGGCTTGGGCGGTTTCTTCGCTGTAGGAGCGGGTTTCACCGCCGTAACCAAGAAAATTTCGGTTTTCTTCAATCAGTGCCACATGCCCTAAGTTATCGGACATGCCCCATTCGGCAACCATGCGCCGTGCAATTCGTGTGGCTTGTTGGAAATCGTTTTGAGCGCCAGTGGTGATTTCAGCAAATTGCAGTTCCTCGGCGGCACGTCCCGCCAGTGCCACACCAATTCGGTCAAGCAAACGATTCTTCCCGTAATGCTGCGTCTCACTTGGCAAAGGCATCATGTACCCAGCCGCACCACCTCGAGGCACAATCGTTAGCTTATGCACCTTGTCCGAGAGTGGCAATAAATGAGCTGCAATCGCATGACCAACCTC
>JAAFJQ010000228.1 GCA_013298185.1 Deinococcales bacterium | reverse complement strand
ATAATTCCCAAAGCAATGATAAAACTTCCTTTTAACACAGCCACCGCAATGTTACCTTCGTTGAAAATTTTCTCTTGGGCATTGCCCGGAGTGAGTTTATCCAGCAGCAAATAAGCAGCAAACAACAAGACAAAACCAAAGGCAGACCACAGCACTGTCATCAAAAAAGGCATCATAGGGTCAGTCTAGTACAAAAACCCAAAACCATGTGACACTGGTAATGGCGTTTATTGCTGTGAGCATTCACTTTGTTTAGAATGGGCATCGCCCACCTACATCTATTACACCATTTCTGCTCAAGCTATCTGCTTTAAGCCCACGCTTGCCCAAAAGCCACTTCAGAAGGCAAACGGTAAAAGTAAACAACCAGCCGCGACACGACCAAAGTTGCCGCTCGAGCATTGGCACGGGCTTTTCTCAAATGGTCACAGTGTCTCGAGCAGAAAATCCTCACCAAAACACTTAGATTTTATGCTGCTCGAGATCCCGTAGCCGCTTGGATTTGCTCCAAAGTTTGCCCTGCTGCTCTAAGAATTTTAGCAACCTCGAGCATTTTTTGTGTGGCTCTGGTTCTCTCCTCGAGAATCCCTGCTTCCCGCCCTCGAGCTTCGCCAACAGCTTCACCTTCAGCTCTTCCTTCCCGAAAAGCGGTTTGTTGGGTAGCATAATGATCCCTGACAATCTTTAGGCTGTATTCGTATAAATCTCTGCCTTGCTGGTCAAGATTCGAGAATTTCGCTACTTCAAAAGCACTCGAGAACGTTTCATCTCTTAATAGCTCTGGAATACTCTGTAAGTCCTTAAGGTTGTTAATGAAAAATAACCACTTATCAAGGCGGGTTTCTAATTCCTCGAGTCCTTTTTTGAAGTTTGGCATCTCGAGATACATCAGGGTTAGTTTATCGGAGAAGACATTGTTATTTTGGTCTTTGAGGTTGACTTTATGCACCACCTCAAACACATTGGCTCGGTCATCATCGAAAGTAAAATCCAAAATGGCAATGCAATAAACAGGTGCAAGTTTAAAGTCCCAAGCACCTTTTTGTGCTTGTTGTTGAATTGGAAAAGTCGCATAGAACAGTGTTCTGTCCTTAAAAAAGTCTTGTTTCAGTTTTTGTAACTCAACAATAAAATACTCACCATTTGCACCTTGACAGTAAATGTCATAAACGGCTTTGCGTTCGTTTTCGATGCTTGGTAGTTGCTCGAGGTTCTTAAAGCTTAAATCTTTAATTTGGGCAAAGGATGGTAATAAAGAGTTAAGGAAGTCTATGAGGTGCGGTTTACTGGCTTCTTCTCCAAAGATTTTCTTAAATCCAAAATCAGTGAATGGGTCAATAAAGGTCGTAAACACACCAAAATCCTAGCAGGATACGACTTATTTTCCAAGAGCTAAAATGCTTAAGTGGCTCAGGTTTTTTAAGGAGTCTGCGCTTTGCTTTTATCGTCTAGGAAGGTACTAATGAATTGTGTCTCCTACAAAGGGGCATGGGTTATTGGCTTAGGTTATGCTCGTCAAGATACGAGTTAAGGTACTGCTGCATAATTTTTTGTAAATCAAGAATACCAATGTTATATATATCGCCAATAATATTTGGACTGGCAAGCCAGTTCATTGCTTGTTTTTTTGCAGGCTCATTTGGTGAGAGTTTCATGGTATTCCAAGTGATAAATGTATTTCGTTGTATTTTGGTGATTGTAAATGTATCTACTTCATGCCATAAATACCTTGTTTCACGATGCAGCGTTTTAATTGAGAAACCATCAGCGTCCAATGATAGTTGGGGTAGTTTTTTCCAAAATTGAAGTAGAAATACAACACCACAAAAAATCAGAGCAACAGCACCATATGGCAAGGTTATCTTTACGAAATCAGAATATCTGTCTCCAAGTGGAATGACCAGTGCGGATCCACCAACTCCAAAAAAAAGCAGTACCAGTGGAACTATTTTTCCGGCTCGAGGAAAGAAAATCTTTTGTTCACGCATTGAGTAAACTATATCGCATGAATTCGCTCAAGTGTTCTCCTTCTCACATTGCATCCACCCTGCATTCTGGGTTACACTTAACTTTGTCCAAAGGGACAATCGAATAGGCGTTAGCGGAAGTCAAAGCAATCTTGGCACACCCAAATCTCGAGCAAAGCAAGACGTTCATCTCGAGAGAGCGCGGGTTAAAGAGGATACGAACATGGCAAATGTCGCACTGGAACACGTTTATAAGCGGTACGGTAAGGTCACAGCTGTTACGGATTTTAATCTGGACATCAAAGACGGCGAATTTATTGTTTTCGTCGGACCTTCGGGTTGCGGTAAGTCCACCACGCTTCGTATGATCGCGGGTCTGGAAGAAATTTCTGATGGTCTTCTTAAAATTGATGAGCGCGTGGTCAATGATGTGCCACCCAAAGACCGCGATATTGCCATGGTTTTCCAAAACTACGCGCTGTACCCGCACATGAATGTTTACGAGAACATGGCGTTCGGTTTGCGTTTGCGTAAGTTCCCCAAAGAACAAATCGAGTCTCGAGTCCGTGATGCGGCTAAAATTTTGCAAATCGAGCATTTGCTCCTTCGTAAGCCAAAGGAACTTTCCGGTGGTCAGCGTCAACGTGTGGCACTCGGTCGTGCGATTGTGCGCGAACCAAAAGTCTTTTTGATGGACGAACCGCTCTCTAACCTTGACGCAAAGTTGCGCGTTGAAATGCGCTCGCAGATTTCCAAGTTGCACTTGCGCTTAAAAGCCACAACCATTTATGTGACTCACGACCAAATCGAAGCCATGACGATGGGAACTCGAATTGTGGTTATGAAAGACGGCTTTATTCAACAAGTGGATACCCCATTGGCACTGTATGACTACCCCAAGAACAAGTTTGTGGCAGGCTTTATCGGCAGCCCAAGCATGAACTTCATGACCGCCACCGTGCGCGGCGATACTGTTTCAGGCGAGGGTTTCTCGGTGGCTGCCACTGGCACACTGGCAGAAAGCCTGAAAGCCCATAACGGTAAACAAGTTTGGTTTGGTATTCGCCCAGAACACCTTGGTCTTGAAGGATCAACCAACATTGTGGCAGGTGCCAACAAATTGGTTGGTAAGGTCGAAGTGGTCGAACCCCTAGGCGCAGAAACCGATTTGTTGGTGGACATCAGCGGTCAAAGCGTGGTTGTGAAAGTGGACGGACATGCTCGAGTCAAGGTCGGCGACACAGTCACCTTGTATGCCGACCAAAGCCGTATGCACGCTTTTGATTTGCAAAGCGAAGCTGCCATCGGACGCTAATCATCCTAACCAAAAAGCTCGAGCATAACGCTCGAGCTTTTTTTATGTAAAGCCTATTCGACCACCACTGGAATAATCATTGGATTGCGCCCTGTGGCTTTTCGCACAAAGCGCCTGACCATGTAGTAGACATCATCCCGCACTGCTTCGAGGTGCTTTTTTTCGCGTGCGCCTTTCTCGAGAACTTGAATCACTTGGTCTTTGATCGTCTCAAAGAGTTCCTGATTGGCATCTATGAAACCCCTGCTGGCAATTTCGGCATGCGGGTGTGGGCTTAAAACACAGCCTAAAACCAGTACACCATCGCCTGCCATGCTCAGTCTGTCCTCGAGAATGCTGTCGTTGACATCGCCTACACCCAAGCCATCCACATAGACTGCACCGGCTGGGACTGTGCCAACCACTTTGAAATCATCTTTAGAGACATGAATCATATCGCCGTTTTTGGCAATAATCGTGCGTTTAGGCGGGGTTGGGCTGGCTTCGGCAAGCCACTGATGATTGATTTGCTGGCGCGGTTCTCCATGAAATGGCAAGAACCATTTGGCTTGCGCCAGATTCAAAATCAGTTTCAGTTCCTCTTGGCTACCGTGTCCAGAAGCATGAACTTTGTAGTTCGGTGGGTAAAACACTTTTGCGCCCTTGAGGTACAAGCTGTTAATCACCACGTTGATGGCTTCTTCGTTGCCGGGAATCGGGCTGCTCGAGAGGATCACAGTATCGCCATGTTTGATGCTGAGGCGCGGGTGATTGCCAGCAGCTAACCTCGAGAGGACGCTCATCGGTTGCCCTTGGCTGCCTGTGCAGATGAACACCGCTTGGCTGGCTTGCAGGTCAGCAAATTCATCGGTGCTAATTAAACGGTCTTTGAGGGTCATGTACCCAAGTTCTTGGGCGATTTCGGCGTATTTGTGCATACTCCGCCCTTCCATAACCACACGGCGGTTGTACTTCTCAGCAATGCTGATGATGTTCTGGATGCGGTGAATATGGCTGGCAAAGGTGGTGACAAAAACCCGCCCTTGGGCTTTAGCAATGATCTTCTCGAGTTCAGCCGCGACATCGGCTTCGGATGGGGTTAAACCCATTTTTTCGGCGCTGGTGCTGTCGGAAATCAGCAGCATCACGCCATCTGCGCCTGCTTTAGAAATTTTTTCTAAGTGGCTGGTTTTGCCGTCAGCTGGGTTTTGGTCGAGCTTAAAGTCTCCAGTGTGAATCACATTGCCAACTGGTGTGTGAATCAGCAGCCCCGAGTTATCTGGTATCGAGTGGGTCATGCGAAACATATCTACGGTAAAGCACTTGGAGACTTTGATTCGTTCGTCGGTGGTGACTTCGCGCATGTCCACATCGTCGGTGCTGATACCAAATTCAGCAAATTTTTCGCGCAGTAAACCCAAGGTCAGCTTCGCGCCATACAACGGCACTTTGGGTAAGCGCGGCAAGATATACGGCAACGCCCCAATATGGTCTTCGTGACCGTGGGTGATGATAAAGGCTTTGATTTCCGAAGCATGTTCGAGCAAATAATCTATTTTGGGAATAATCAAATCTATGCCCGGTTGGTTGCTGTCGGGGAATGCCATACCGCCGTCCACCACCAGAATTTCTTGTTCGTACCTAAACACCATCATGTTCTTGCCGATTTCGCCAAAGCCACCCAATGGGATGACCTCGAGATGCTTTTGTTGACTCATGTCAAATCCTTTCTCAGTGCGTTTTTGGCGCACCCTAACCGTCAATCGTCTTTGTAGAACTTCTTTTAGGTTTCCTAAATAAAGCACACCGATTTTCTGCGACCGGTGTCGTCGCGGTAGAAGCATTGTAGTACAAAAACCCAAAAATCCCAAATTGGGGGAAACTTCATGTTCTTTGAGGGTTTTCAGTGCATAATGCAAAGTCATGGTTTTCGAGGGAGCAAAAATCACATCCGATGGTATGGCGCTGGAAACAGCCACTTGCCGCCTGCGTACTTTAGATCCTCGCAGCGGCGAGGTCACAGGCTTTTTTGAATTGCCTGGCGATACCCAAGTGCCGCGTGGTTTACCGAACCTCGCCATTCAAGGTTTTATTCGGCTCGAGGTCAAATTGATTTCAAGTCTAATGACTTCCGAAGGCAAACGACGCTACCGATTTATGGCGCTGTGTCCAGATGAAGCCATTGGGGCGTTGGACATGATGATGCACCCAAGCAAAAACCCAACGATTCTCGAGGACATGATGCGGTGAGTGGTATCCTAAAAAATCGTGCAGGATTTTGCAAATTTTTTGCAAAGATATGATCACTTAAGCTAGACTGATAGGATGCAACCCAGCGAACGCCGCCGCAGCATTTTGGAGCATTTGCTGGTAGCTCGAGAAATACCAATTAAAACCTTAGCAAGCGACTTAGAAGTCCATGAAGTCACGATTCGCCGTGACCTTGCCGAACTCGAAAGCGAGGGTTTACTCGAGGTGGTGCGCGGTGGAGCGCGGATTCTCGAGCAAGCCCAAGCCGATATTGCCTATGAAATGCGAGCCAGCCGCGAAATGGCAGCCAAGAAAGCGATTGCCAAAGAAGCCCTAAAGTTGATTCAAGACGGCGATACCATCGCCCTTGATGCCAGCACCACCAGCTTAGAAGTCGCACGGGGCTTAATCAACCGCAGCCGCGTTCATGTTTTGGTCAGTGGTATCGAAGCGGCTGTGATTCTGGCAGCCAGCAAAACGCCGTTTACGGTACTTGGTGGAACATTTAACCCTGTGGCTCGAGGTTTCTCGGGTCCAATCACCGAACTTGTGTTGGGTAAATTACACCCAGATAAGGTTTTTTTCTCGGTCAAAGGTTTATCGCAAAAAGGGGGTCTGACCGACGCCAGTTTAATTGAAGCTGAAGTCAAAACCCGTTTAATTGAAAGCTCAAAATCCGCGATTGCACTTGTGGATCACACCAAGTTTGG
>JAAFJQ010000227.1 GCA_013298185.1 Deinococcales bacterium | reverse complement strand
TTGGTGAGTCGCTTGGAGCGTCCCAACATATTTTTGCAACTCGTTTAAGCCGATGAATTTCATGCCTTGCATCATGCGGATAGAGCCAGTGCAAGCGTGTCGGGCTGTGTCACATTAACGCCAACGTCTGGGTAATTCACTAATAATTTCAGGTGTTCCAAAATCATTACTGGTGTCTTCGCTTGGGGTACTCGAGTCTTCGATACCTTGCGGGTAGATTTCACGCCTCGAAACCATTTTTAACCAGCGCAGAGCATCTTCGTAACGCATCCGAACATGTTCATCAGATGTTCCACTGTTGGGTGCAAATCCGCGACCAGCCAACAAGTGATAACTGGCAATATGGCAAATGGCGCTTTTTAAGTCATTGCCCCACAGTGTCAAAGGCAACACATAAACTCGAGCTAGGAAACCGTCAGCATAATTACTGGCTTCCTCAAGTGCTTTTTGCAGTTCTGAGGCACTGACACCAGACCATGCCTTGGCTGGTAAACCAAGGGCTGGATTCTGTAAATCAGCAATATCAGCGTATCTCATGCGATTTGTAATTCTTTGTACTTCTTGACAATGTTTTTAGCGTCATCACTCGAGACATTTGGAATCAGCACCAGGAGCTTTTCATCATGCCCTGCCAGACTTTCGACAGTGATGTACCCATATGCAATCAAGGCTTCCTTAGCAGGGAAGTCAGGAGGTAAAACAGTCATGTTGTTTGTACCTCGAGCCACTTGCGCGTCATAAATTTGCTTCATGACTTTCTGAGTGGTTTTGATACTCAGATTGGTCAAAATCATAAACCCTTGGTCGGTTGCGCCTTCAAAGTCTTCGAGTGCATCAAATCCAAGCTCGAGCAGTGTGTCTCGTTCACTGATGTTGACTGGTAAAGGTGTGCCAGAAGTTTGTCTTTTTTCACCAAGAAAGGCTGATGCAAGTGCAAAATTGCCTTGTTGTCTGGCTTCCAGAACTTTGCTCATCAAATTTGATCGACTCATGCCGTTAGTTTGGCGTAACGTATTGCGTGGGGTGTTGGGTTAAACCACACATCAAAAAAGCCCTTGGAATTCCAAGGGCTTTTGAATGCAAATCTATTTTAATTGTGCTTGAGAAGCGCAACACCTGTCCGTGTTCCACCAGCAGCGCTGCGGCGGTATCGGTGCGCTGCAAAGTAAGCATTGACTGCCACCACTGTTTTGTCACGCAGGATGATACGGTCTTCTTCGACTTTGGGAGCGCTGTTCAACCAAATCACCAAGCTGGCTGGTAAGGCAATGATGCTGGTGTATTTTGGTGTACCTACATACACATTGTCTACCGCGTAGTTGCCAGCAGCAAAATTCACAGTTAAACCTGTTTTTGTGCCATCGAATAACAATTCAATTGTGGCAGCAGTGATTGTGCCAATGATCCATGTCTGACCACCATCAAACGAGTAACGGAAAACAGCCGTACCTCGAGCGCCTGCGGTTGTAATCTCGAGGCGTAATTTGTTTATGGCTCGAGTGTTGTAACCAGTCACAGTTACAGTTGGCGGGGTCGTGCCAGTGGCAGTAATGGTTGGGAATTCCACGGGGCATCGGTCTGAAATGACCAACCCAGTACCAGCAATGGTTTGGACTGAACCAGTGTTCATATCCGTAAACAGTGGTCGTCCTTGGCTGTCTTTTTGCTTCAACAAATTGGCTTTTTGTTTGCTGTGAGTAATCAGCAATGCGGCTGAGCGCATTTCATCACCCCAAAGCTCTTGCCCATCCACAGTCAAATCATAATCCAAAGTACGCGGCGTACTTGCGTTGTACACATCTAAAAATAATGGCGAGGTCAAAGCAGAATCAATCAGTGCTTTATCCCATCGGCGCATTGCGCCTTCGACCAATTGGCGTGAAGCCTCGACATAAGGATCAGAGTCAGGGTCAGTTGCCAATCGCGCCCAATCAGTAATGCTGAACGCTTTACCCGTGCGGATTACACTAGATTCATCTTCATCAGTGGTTAAATCAGCCAGTTGTAATTCGGCATCTTCAGCAAGGTCTTCCCATTCTCCAAGGGTGTTGAAGTATGGTACTTGAACTTTCTCACCACCTTTGTTGCTGGGCAGTCCAGGACGAACAATAGCGGCACTCGAGCCATACAATGCCTTTGCGCCTTTGAACGCACCGCGAACAGCACGCTCGAGGATTTCAGGAATGATTTGTGGTACTGAATTACGTGTGATGGTTGGCATGATAGCTCCTTAAATTGGCTTGGGGGGTTTACAGGTTGACGTGTTTTTGAGTTGCTGGTTTAATTGCTAGTAGCAGCACTCATGCTGCGGTACAGAGCATTGTTTTGTTCGTACAAAGCATGTTGCTCTTTGGGTGAAAGTTGGTCAAAAGTTTTGCCATTCCAAGTTAGGTTCTTGGCATCGCCGCCCGTTGGGTTGTTTGGCGGTTCAAATTGCTGCCCGAGTTGCACTACCACAGGTGCATTTTCGATGTAACTTTTGACGGTCTCGAGTGGCAAGGTTCGCGCCCAAGCCTCGAGTGCTGGTGTGAGTTTGCCGCTTTGCTTACCAGCCGCAATCACGGTTTCAAGTTCAGCCGCTTTGGAAGCAGCTTCGAGTTCAGCCAATCGCGCTGTTAGCTTGGCGGCTTCGGCACTGCCAGCTTTCCAAGCCTGAACCACACCCATGGCTTCCTCGAGTGTAGTCTTACCTGTGAGGGTCAGTACCGCATCCGTTTGGCTTTTCAAACCGCTCAGGGCTTGAATGGCTTGGGCTTCGTTGGCATCGTCTTTGAGTCCGAGGGCGTTTAACAATACTTTCATGGTAGTGCCTCCTTGTACGGGCGTGTAAATTCGTTGTACTTCTACGGCATCGCCCGTAATTCGGGGAGTGTCGTTCTCGAGGATGTAATTGACGCTCCAGTAGCGTCTGGAGTACCGAAAGACAATCATGTCGTTGTAGGCTTCAACCACCCACATGTCAGGGAAGTTCTTTTCAAGTTGCTGCACAAGCATCGTCATCAATTGGTCTAAGGTGATGCTTTGAGTACCTGTGCGGTAATCGTCTGGAGTGTGAACTTCTAAAAGCTCGAGACCATTCAGCATAAGCGGCTCGAGGTTTTTTTTGGCTGGGTAATTAGTCAGGGCAGTATTGATGTACTGCACAAACCGTTTGTCTTTTGGGTCAAAGAAAAAGGCTGGGCTGAAGTATTTGAATTCCTTATTCTTTAGGTACTCGAGCGCCTTTGGTGTCCATTCAATGTTGATTGCCCAAAGTCCGTCGGCTCGAGTCTCGAGGTCATACCAACCAGCACTGATACCCTTATCGGGTGCGGTGTTGGTTTCATCAAAAATGGCATGGTCATAATCAAAGAAATACTGATTGCCCCAATCGGCTGCTTGCTTGGCAATACCATCAGCACTTTTTTGGTCGTAAGTTAAGTCGCCTTTGGTGCTGCGATTGACTCCCATGTTCAGCAAACGAATCGCGGTTGGTACGCCGTTTTCGTCACGGGTAATACCAGCCCCTAAAGTGCTGAAGTCTAGGTTGAGTGCAATACGCTCGAGTTTCACACTCGGATGATGCTGTTTAGTGTGTTGTGCTTGTGTCGGGCATTGTCACAAGTTATATTCAGTTGGATGCTGAGGGTTTTGACTGGTGTGTTGTGGTTAGCGTTGTGTGTGGTTTTAGCCACTCGAGGGACGCTGCAAATTGCCACAATGAAGCTCGAGAGACACAAATAAAAAGCCCTCGAGCTTCCTCCAAGCTCGAGGGTGGGGCATCAACTGCCCAAATGGTATTGGAGCTTGGAGCAAGGCTTGAACTTGCAACGTCCTGATTACAAATCAGGCATTCTCCCAATTGAATTATCCAAGCATTTTTTAAGTGGTTCTGCACAGCGATCAACTGTGCAGTCTCGAGAGTGCCATTCGCTTTACATTATTTCAGTCCTCTATCGCTCGAGGTATGAATTGGGCAGCGCGAATCACTGCCAACATGCAAAAGCCTCAAAAGAAACTAGGCTCTATTCCCCCGCACCTAAGACGGTCAGTGTTTGCCAAATACCTGTACTTTTTAACGAGAAGTCTCGGCGGAGCGCTACGTTTAATCCTTTCGGATTGGGTGAACCGCATTACCCTGTTGCCTCGAGTACGGGACTCGAACCCGTCACTTCACATTTCAAAAATGTGCGTCGTCTCCTGACAACTCGCTCGAGAAGAAAGCCCATCGCCTCAGCAATAGGCTATAGCCTTTCGGCTCTGGTTGCAGACGCTGGAATCGAACCAACTTAGCAGAGATTATGAGCCTCGCCCCATCACCTGATGTATCTGCGTTACGTTTACAACCTTTGTCAGTCCTTTTTGCGTCTCGAGAATCCTCTTAACCGCCAATGGTGCTTAACCCCAATAAGATAATTCCTATTCCCCTAGGTGTCAAGCCCCCGATAAAGCAATCTGTATTTCACGTACTTGCACAGGAACAACCACATGCACACTGATGGTCACTCGCTCACTGAACGGCTCTAGCGCTGTCGCCACGGCTGCGGCATCCTCGAGTAATACCCCGTCCTCGAGTTCCACCGCTACCTCAGGCACTTCCAACGTCTGAGTCATTGCTTTGACACTTGGCAAATCCGCCAACCAAGTCATGTCGGGGAAAGCTGTTGCGGTGGCAATAATCATGATTTTACTTGGTATTGGACTCACACTCAAATTGGTCATGACTTAACTCTATTACTGATACATCAGAAATACAATCAACTCGAGCAGGGTTAGAACACAGCATGGCAGCACGATTCAAACTTAAACTTGCCCAGTTGCTCGAGCATGAAAATATCACACCGTATAAACTACGTGAACAAAGCGAACTTAGCACCATGACGGTTTATCAGCGTTTACTGAAAGGGCATGATGGAATGAAACTCGAGACACTAGCCAAAGCAATTTCGGCGCTCGAAGTGTTGCTCGAGCGCCGAATAGATTTAAGTGAAGTTTTAGAACTCGAGTGGATTGATTAACCCCATAATTGACGAATGAATTCAAGTTGCTCTTTAGGAGTTTCAGATATTGGTTCAAACTGTACTCCGTTGTCATCGGGATAAGGTTTCAAATGACTGACATCATTGGTAAAAATCAATCTTGGAATGCCATCTGGAAAGGCTGTGCATTTTGGAACAATGCCTTTTTGAAAGTGTTTGCACCACATACAAAAAGTGGGTTTTATCATGGGTTCAAACCTCCAAGAGCAAAGTACAGTTCAAGTATTTTCTTGGAATACTTTTGACCAGCTCGAATCCCAGTATAAACCTCTGCTACGAATTCAGCATTATTCTCGAGGGCATAAGAACCAACTTCAGCATAAACCAATTCGGCTGTTTTGCCAGAAAAACGATTGCGGCGTGATAAACGATACTTAGTTAAATCATTGGCTGCATGAACTGCGTGTCCAATTTCATGCCAAATCAGATGTTGTTCATTGTCGGTTGAAAACAAGTTTTGTCCTCGAGCCAGTGACATGACTTGTTTTGGATTAAGCCAATTTGGGTGTTTTGGATTGAGCCAAATAGTGTTAAACCAGTACATACCTGTCGCGCTTGGTTCTTGTAGCTCTTCAAACACACGAGCATTGATGATGCACTGATGACCTTCGCTTTCTGCAAGTTTCTGGGCTTGCTCGAGCCGAACTAACGCGGCTGGTTTTATGGGTTTTGCTGGTTGATCGGTGAATTTACGAATGAATGAGGTTTGTAATTCTGGGATGTACTTGGTTGGGTCTGGTTGCCACTCTTCCGCATCTGGTCGTAATCCAAACCCGTCATCTGTTTTGAGATTCTTAGGGATTTCAGTTTCTTCACTCGAGCTTCGGATTGCTCGTACCCCACTACGGCATCGGTGGTGTCTTGGCGGATAATTGGTGTCCCAAAAACTGTCGTCCCAGCGCCGTGCAATACCGTTTAATCTTTTACATCCGTCCGTGGTTCGGATGTCCAGTACCGCATCAAAAACCCAGATTGGACGCACCTCGAGTACAGCAGGGGTGGTCATGGCTGCGTATCGTCCTGCACTGTATGCCACTTGCATGTTGGTGCGGTAAATCGTCTCGAGTCGAAAACCCGGACGTTGCACTGTGCCAGCCCAAGCGCGGGTCATGCGTTCAGATACCTGTGCTTTCCATTCGGATAGGCTAGTGCCGTTTTTGATGGCTGCTTCTAAGCTGGTTTGGATTTCATGCACCATGTCAAGTTGTGCCACGCCAGCTACCGAAAAGGC
>JAAFJQ010000226.1 GCA_013298185.1 Deinococcales bacterium | reverse complement strand
TCCCGAATGTCCATTTGTGCCACAATGCCATGCACTCGCTTATGCTGCTGCCAACCACTGACCAGAAGTTGATACTGATGCTTTTCTTTATCCACCAGTAGCGAATACTCGAGTCCATTGCTGCTGTGTGGTGTGATGCTGTTTAGCACCTCGAGAATGGCTTGTTCTGCTTGTTTTATGTCCATGCCTCAATCACCTCTTGTTCTGTATTGTAGACCAATAATCGGACATTGTGGCGTTTCAATGCAGCTTGTATAAGGTCACGCTCGAGAATTCTGGCATAGGTGGTATTTGGTAATGCAAGGTATAAAACGCGAGTTGGTTCGTTGGTCTCGAGTGCCATTTGATAATTTAAGTATTGCCCGAGTGCAGCATGAAAATCGTGGAGAATACTTGGATTGTTAAAACTCTTTATCTCAACCGCAATTTTTTGATTATCTCGTTCGGCTGCAATGGTGCGTTCGGCTGCAAGGTCTATAGCTATCACATCTCGCCCAAAGCCAAGATAGTATGGGTCTGCGGTAATTTTCCAGCCTTCTTTCTCGAGGGCTGTTCGGACAGTATCATGGTAGTTATCACGGGCAGGCATAGCTGTATTCTACTCGTGTTTAGCATAGGGCTGCACGCAAAATTCTATTCATGCTTTCTCGAGCGCATCGGCTCAGGCTGGAATTTCATTGCCCAAAGCAAAACCAGAAAACTTCCTCTGAAACGGTGCTTGAAAACCAAGCACAATCCGATTCTCAGGTACGCCCTGCTCGAGTAATAAATCCACAATGTTGTACTCGGTATTATCCACTTGCACCCAAACAAAATCGTTTTTAATGTCTATCTGAACCAAGGTGCTGAGTGTGAATCTCGAGTCTGCCCATCCAATGTTTTGCAGTTGGTAATGCCCGTTTTGGTCATCGAGTAAGAATTGGCGTTCAATGCCTTTTGGCAGCAGCACTTGCTTGGTTTGTAATTTGTTAAAAACATTATGAACAGTCTTTTGTAATTTGTTCAGAACCATGCTTCTATCACCTCTTGTTCTGGATTGTAGACCACAAGTGCAATTTTGTGTATTGCAATCATTTCGGTGGCAAATCGGCTTTGAAAAAAACCGTGATAGGCGCTGCTCGGAATCGCTAGGAATAGTTGACGGTCTTGGTCTACGTGTTGCAGTGCGTGACGATAACTCAGGTATTGCCCAAGCGAAGCGCTAAATTCATGAGATGCAGACTGGCGAATAAAGGTCTTAATTTCTACGGCAATCCGTTTGCCTTCTCGTTCAGCCCCGAGGATTCGTTCTGCACCTAAATCTATTTCAAAAGCAGCATCTCCGTACTCGAGTGATAATGGGTCGTTTGTAATTAGCTAACCATCTTTACGAAGGGCGTTTTTGACTGCATCGCTAAAAAAATCTTTTGCCATAGTCTATTTTGATTGTACATCAAGCGTTAGCTCGAGCATTGGCGTTTAGCACAGGGCTGCACACAGAATATTTTAGTTAAAAGCTGTCGAAATGACTTTTGGAAACTCCGTTACTAAGGCTGACTGCTCGAGTAATCCCTTTGTGTTAAAAAACTGCATATTGCCATTTTGGTCGCATTCCCAAACTTCGATTGCGCCTGCGGCAAA
Source organism: Deinococcales bacterium (assembly GCA_013298185.1). GTDB lineage: Bacteria > Deinococcota > Deinococci > Deinococcales > JAAFIG01 > JAAFIG01. The sequence continues at coordinate 4,649 of JAAFJQ010000226.1, read as the reverse complement.
GTACAAACCGCGTTTCTCGAGAAATTCTTCTTGGGTGTTGCTGTTGCTCCAAACTTCGACGCAGATGCTTGGGGCTTTGGTGAAGACATCATTTGGTTCGTTGTGAAAATGCGTTTCGAGCGCCCATGCAACATCAGCTACTCGAATACCTTTGGTCGTTAGAATACTGACTTCTTGGAGTGCATAACCACCTGATGTTTGCTGCTCGAGGTGCTTGGCAATCAGGTATTGCAAAAATGTGTGGCGTTTGGTGACTGGACTCATCAGTAATTGCCCTCTTTCGTTCAGTTCGATTTTATAGGGTAAGTCGTGTAATGAAGGGTTCTCGAGTACCGCTTGCCATTTTGTTAGTGTTGAATTGGCTTGGGTCATAAAGCTCCTTATATCTGTACGCAGATTCTACCACGCCCTCTCGAGCATTGGCGTTTGGCTTACTCGAGCGCATACCCTGTCAATGGACGCAAATATGGCGCGTGAAATGCCACAACCACTTTTCTAGTTCTTGTGTTCGTTCCATAAAATCACTTCCTCTCGCTCAATGGCGCAAACGATTAGGTTCATTTTGGTTTCTCGCATCACGGTTTGGGCGAATCTCGAGTCAAAAAAATCTTGATAGGCTTCTTCGCTCACCGCTAAGAACAAGGTTCGGTCTGGCTCGAGTTTTGCCAGCACAATTTGGTAATTGATGTACTGCCCAAGTGCGCTGTGAAAATCAGTCAGCTCGAGTTGCTGATAAAACTTTTGATTTCAACAGCTATTTTTTGATTGTCGCGTTCTGCTGAAACCAGTTCTGCTCCTAAATCTATGGCAAGTGGTTTTTCTTCAAAGACCAAGCGCAATGGATCGTGGGTAATTGTCCAGCCTGCTTTTTCTAAGCTGGTAACAATTGCATCATGAATCAGGTCTTTTCGTGCCATAAAATCAGTGTAGCTTGATTTATTGGTTTTCTCTAGTCTCGAGTATTGGGTCTTAAAGCATTTCCAAGTACCGCTCGAGTTCCCATTCGTGAACAGTGGCAGCGTATAATTTCCATTCGGCGCGTTTGGCGTGGAGAAAATGCGTGTAAATATGGTCGCCGAGCGCATCGCGGATAATCCGGTCTGACTCGAGGTCGTTCAGGGCTTCGCGCAGCGTGGTTGGTAGGTTTTTGACTTTGTGTTTGCGTTTGTCTCGCACGCTCATGTCGTAGATGTTGCGCTGAATTGGTGGTGGTGGCTCGAGCTTGGTTTGGATGCCGTGCAGTCCTGCGCCTAAAATCGCGGCAAATGCCAAGTAGGGGTTGGCGGCTGGGTCGGGGATGCGTAATTCGGTGCGTGTGCCTGTGCCGCGCCGTGCGGGGACGCGAATCATGGCGCTGCGGTTCGATGCACTCCAAGCAATCGTGGTTGGGGCTTCAAAGCCCGGTACAAGGCGCTTGTAGCTGTTGACCAGTGGATTGGTCACGGCGACCATGCCCGAGGCATGTTCGAGCAGTCCGCCAATAAAAAACTGCGCGGTTTTGGAGAGTTGAAATTGTCCTTTGGGGTCTAAAAAAGTGTTCTGCTCGCCTTTGAATAAACTTAAGTGCAAGTGCATTCCACTTCCAGGCATGGTCGCAACTGGTTTGGGCATGAATGTGGCGTGGAGGTTGTGCGCTAAGGCGACGCGCTTCACCACAAACTTAAAGGTCGAAATCGCATCGGCTGTCTCAAGTGCGCCCGAGTACTTAAAGTCTATTTCGTGCTGACCGGGGGCGACTTCGTGGTGGGCAGCTTCGACTTCAAAGCCTAGCTCGAGCAGGTGGTTGACCATGTCGCGCCTTGCTTCTTCGCCTTTGTCGAGCGGTGCGAGGTCAAAGTACCCTGCGGCATCGTGGGTGATGGTCGTGGCGGTGTCATTGCTGCTTCGTTGAAACAAGAAAAACTCGAGTTCGGGTCCAAAATTGGCGCGGTCAAAACCAGCTTTATGGGTTTTCTCGAGCATTCGTTTTAAGGCAAATCTTGGGTCGCCTTCAAATGGCTTACCATCTGGCAGGGCAATGTCGCAGATGACTCGAGCCACCCGTCCGCGTTTGGCATCGGATTCGCTAAAAACTGGGTAAACCCGAAAAGTCTCGAGGTCTGGATGAAGCAGCATGTCGGATTCTTCGACTCGAGTGAAGCCTTCGATGCTGCTGCCATCAAACATGATTTGACCGTCTAAGGCTTTTTCAAATTGCGGAAAAGGCACTTCGACGTTTTTGGCTACGCCAAGGACATCGGTGAATTGCAGACGAAGAAAGCGGACTTTCTGGGTTTCTAGGGTTTTAAGGACTTCGGCTTTTGTGGTTGGCATGGTGTCACCTCTGATTGTGCGAGATGATACCTGATTTGATGACAATTTGCACAGATTCTTCTTAGGTTGGTACAAATGACTTGATTTTTTTGCTCGAGTTTTGCTTATTCGGGTTTTTGACTTGATTCGGCGGCAAAATCCAGTGGTTCTTCGGGGCTGCTGGTTTTTGGGGTGCTGTCCTGCTCGAGCAGTTGTGCTAGTACGCTTTCTCGGTCACGTATGGTTTGGGTTAAACGATCAATCTCGAGGATCAGGGGTTGCAGACCAGCCGTGTCGTTGGAATTGGCATGGTATGCCCTGCCCAGACGCGCAAATTGTTGGTCGCGTTCGCGTTCTAAACGAATCATTTCAAGGCGTAAACGCCCAATTCGAGCGCTTTGTTCGCCTTTGACTTTGGCGACATCCCAGCCTTGCCTGATGGTTTTACCAATGTTCTCGAGTAAGCTCATATCACTCCGTTGCGGCGGTCTTGGTTTCTCAGATGTGAGGTTTTCCACATTCATACGAACAGGTTAGCAAATAAAGCTGTCAGGAAACTTACAAAACAGTATTATGGCTTGCTAAAAATAAGGCAATGGCTTTGGTATAGAGCCTAGCACTGCACACCAATTCCTCAAGCTTGACAAACTCATTGGCTTGATGCGGAATTTCCCGATCCCCAGGTCCAATGGTCACAATCGGTACGCCAGCAGCGTGTAAGAAGGTGCCATCGGTTGTTCCGGGTACACCACCATAAACGGGTTCACGCCCTAGCACTTCACGGATTGCTGTCTCGAGAACTTCTACGATGTGGCTGTTTGGGTCAGTTTGCGTCCAAGGACGGTCATCTATGATTTCATAACTGGTTTTGGCATTTGGGATTTGCGCCAAAATTTCTTGTAAACGCCGATGAATGCTTGCATGACCCACCCCTGGTACAGTACGAACATCCAAAGCCAAAAGCGCCTCGCCTGGCATGACGTTCAGTTGTGGCAAACTCCCTGCCTCGAGAACTGTAGGAGTGATGTACGGCTTACCAAGCATCGGATGAATCGGTGTGCTGGCTTGTAATTCAGCTTCAAACTGCCCAATGTGCAGCACAGCTTGGGCAAGCCATGGAATTGGGTTAATTCCCGCGTATGGCATTGCCCCATGGGCTTGTTTGCCATGAAAACGCATCGCAATCCGAATCCCACCGCGCTGAAATAAGCAAATCTCGAGTTCTTCGGGTTCGCAAATAATGGCTGCATCGGCAGGACGACCATCTTTGCTGTGCCAACCTTGGCGCACCATTTGTTTGATGCCGCTCATCATGCCTTCTTCGTCACAGGGAATCAGCAAACGCAACTCACCCGATAAGTCCAACCCCTCGAGAACCGCTTGACGAATGGTGATCGCAGCAACAATCGCGGCAGCTAAACCACCTTTCATGTCGGCTGCACCGCGCCCCCAGAGGCAGCCATCTGAAATTTCGCCACTAAACGGGTCTTTGTTCCAAGCGCTGCGTTCGCCTTCGATGACCACATCGGTATGCCCCTCGAGAATCAGCAATTTGCCAGTTTTGCCCGTGTCAAAACTGGCCATTAAATTCAGGCGTTGCGGGCTGACCTGCTCGAGTTGCACCGCAAAACCAGCTGCTTCCAAGTACTTGGCTAAGAACAGCGCCACGGCTTCTTCGTGTGGGCGGTTGGGCGCCGCCACCGAATCCATTTGCACCAGTTGTTGCGCCAGTTCAATCACTGCGTCGGCTTTGATTTCAGGAATCATGGGCTAAGCACCATTTCGCCGCAACAGCAGCAGCAAAGCGCCGAACAAAACCACATACAAGATAATCGCCAGTGGCAGCAACCACCGACGCTGCGAAGCCTGAACGCTTGCGCCTTCGTAAATGATTGTGCTGGTTGGGTCTTCGGACAAATCAGGCGAGTAATCATTGTCTTTGGGTAGTTGCGGCAATGGGTACGGCTTGCTGCGCGGCATCAGGCGTTTTACCCTTGCCACCACACAAGTGATGTTGTCATGACCACCACCGTCGTTGGCAAGCTGCACCAAGTTCTGGGTGATGGTTTCAATGGGGTCGTAGACATGCTCCATCGCAACCCGAAGCATTTGCTGCTCGGAAACAAGGTTTGATAAACCATCCGAGCAAACCAACAAGATATCCCCCTCGAGCAGGTTCATGCCAAATAAATCAAGGCGTAGTTGCGGTCTTGAACCAAGTGCATTGGTGATCACATTGCGCCACTTGTGATCTTTGGCTTCTTCTTCGGACAGCAAACCTTGACGCACCCGTTCAGCCACCCAAGAATGATCGCGGGTTAATTGTTCAATGCGGCTACCGCGAATCAAATACGCTC
>JAAFJQ010000225.1 GCA_013298185.1 Deinococcales bacterium | reverse complement strand
GCCTTGTTTGTGCTACGCGGGATGATTGGTGGGTAGAGTAATTGTGTCGTAGCTGCGACACAATTTGTTCTCGAGCGTTTAGATCCCAAACTCGAGTAAAGGACGTAGAGTACCTTATGAACACTTTTACTTTCAAAAAGAACTTTGCGCCACTCTGGTTAGCTGCTTTTTTGCTTGCACTGGTCACGGTTTTAAGTCTGACTGCTCCAAACTCGAGCATGTGGCTGGCATGGTTAATTATTGGGGCAATCGTTACTGCCTTGGTTTACGGATTTTTGACCAGCCACGCCAAAATAACCTCGAGCCATCTACGGATTCAAGCCGATGTGTATCGGCATACGGTGAAACTCGAGGACATTGTTCAAATCAGGGAAATTAACCTTAAGCTCGAGCCGACGCTACACGCTGGTTTTCGCGCTTGGGGGACGAGTTTACCGACCTACAACACGGGCAATTTTACTTTGAACAACAATCAACAAGGTTTTTTATTTGTCTCGAGCGACGAAAGAGTAATTCATATACAGACGAAAAACGATTTGAACATTCTGCTCAGTCTCGAGAAACCCGAAGAGTTCATCGCTGCACTCAAGGAAGCCCATGCAAATTCTTAACGCCGCGCAAACCAAAGCATTACTTCCCTACTCGAGCTTAACCCAAGCCGTGCGCGAAGTGCTGCTGGATGCCAATGCTTTCGCACCTGAACGCAGCCGCCTCGAGTTACCCAATGGTGTGCTGCTCCTGATGCCCGCTCGAGACTCGAGGTTTGCTGTGACCAAGCTGGTCACGGTTCATGCTGGCAACACTGATTTGCCCGCCATCCAAGGCGAAGTGATTCTGATGGACGCCAACACAGGCGAGCGTTTGCTGATGCTGGACGGTGTGACCGTCACGGCTAGGCGCACCGCCGCCGTAAGTTTGCTGGCAGCTCAGATGTTATCGCCCTTTCAAGGCGGTAACATGCTGATTGTTGGCAGTGGCACACAAGCCAGAAGCCATCTCGAGGCATTCAAAGAAAACTTTAAACTTGAACTAATTTGGATTTACTCGAGGAATTATGCGAAAGCCAAAGCACTGGCACAAGAATATATGGTTCAAGCTATCTCAAGTCCAAGTGAAGTGATTGAGTATGCTGATTTGATTTGTACCACCACCAATGCCAACAGCCCTGTCATACGAGAAAACATCAAGCCCACAGCATTTATAGCCGCCGTTGGAGCATTTCGTCCTGACATGCTCGAGATTCCATTTGGCATTACTCGCCGCGCTCGAGTCGTGGTGGATGATTTGCTTGGAGCGCACTCTGAGGCGGGGGATATTCTTCAAGCTGGTTTGGATTGGGCAAAGGTCGAATCGTTACAATCTGTGCTGCAACACAAACCAACTCGAGACCTCGAGCAACCTGTATTATTCAAAAGTGTCGGCTGTGCTTTGTGGGATTTAGCTGGTGCAAAACTGGCTTACTCGAACATCAGGAATCAGTCATGACCGAAAATAATAATTTTGTTCACCCTTCGATTAACCAAAAGCTGTACCCTCTCGAGATTGTCACGCTGGTAGCGAATACGCTTTTTGCAGATAAACGGGTTCGTGTCACCAATTTAGAAGGCATGGTCATCAAAGACTTTAAGCCCGGTGCGGCGACTCGAGCCAGAACCACAGCGCAAAGCCTGAGCAAAACCGAATCAAAGCCGTTTCTGGTTTGGTACGGGCGTTTGGTGGCATTGCAAGCAAATTCAAATGGAAAATTTTCTAGCTACTTACAAGAAAAAATTTGATTTATTTTCCAAAAGGAGCAAAATAACAGTATGAGACGACTCGAGCATACAGCAAAGGAAATGAAAAATGTATATTAATAATGTATCTGTAAAAAATATACGTGGTTTTGAAAGACTGAACTTTGATTTACAGCGTCCAGACAAAAGCTATGCAGGTTGGACTGTATTTGTTGGCGAAAATGGTTCAGGGAAAAGCACTTTATTGAAAGCAATTGCTCTTTGTCTTGTCAGAATAGACACAATTCGAGTCTTAGAGTCTAATCTTAGCGATTGGATTCGTAATAAAAATAGTAATGGTTTCATAAATCTAACCATTCAACCCAGTGATAGCGATGGATTTGAATCTCTTGAGCCTGAGCCAAACAACATTAAGGTAGGTTGGAAAATTTCAAGTAACCAATCTCTGAAATATAATATCTCTGATGGTGACATTTTTATTGCTTCAAAAACGGTTTTGTCACACTATCCTCAAGGCTGGTTTTCTTGTGGTTACGGATCATTCCGCCGCATACTAGGCAAGCCCTCCGAACTTACAGGACTCGAGCGACGTTTTATTACTCTGTTCAGTGAATCTGCTTCTCTGGCTGACGTAGATTCTTGGTTGAGACAACTAAACTATAAAAAACTCGAGAAAAAAGTAGAAGAAGCACATCAACTTGAAATACTGATTGAATTGCTCAATGACGATTTATTACCAAATTCAGTCAAAGTTGCCGATGTTACCTCAGAAGGAATGTGGTTAATAGATAGTCAAGGTATCAAATTGACTTGGGGCGACATGAGTGATGGCTACCGATCTGTACTAGCCTTGGTTGTAGATATAATGCGTCATTTATTTGAGGCTTTCAACCATAAAACATTGGTGTCTACTGTTAATGGTCGGCGTGTCATCAATGCAAGTGGCGTAGTTCTGATTGACGAAATTGACGCGCATTTGCATCCAGAATGGCAACTCAAAATTGGTTTTTGGCTCAAAGAACGCTTTCCAAAGATTCAATTTTTAGTCACAACTCACAGCCCAATCATTTGCCAAGCTGCCGACGAAAATGGTTTATTTGTTTTACCAAGTCCAGACAGTGATGATGAACCTCGAGCTATTTCACCCGAGGAATACCAAAAAATCGTAAATTCTCGCTCGGATGTTATCTTGCGTTCTTCCTTGTTTGGTTTGCAAAACACCAGGTCAGCTCGAGCCATTGACAATCGAAAACGAATTGCTGAACTCAATGCAAAAAAACGTGCAGGTGCAAAGTTAAGCGTGGTAGAAGCAACTGAACTGAATCAATTGCTCAAATCCCTCGAGAATGAGGATGATTGATATGCGCTTTGTTCAAAGAAAACCAATTAGTGACAGTGCGGAAAAGTATTTATCTACACAGCGAACAAATATAGGCAAAAGCTCCAAGAAAGCTGATTTTTCATCCACAACCCACTGGGAGAATCGTCGAGATACCATTGTTAAGCATGGGATTTTGGGTATTTTGAAAGAAATGGCTGGTTCTCGAGAACGTTGTATGTATTGCCTAGATTCTCACGCCACTGATATTGAACACCATCACCCCAAAAGCCTTGCTCCATATTCCAAAATGTTTGAATGGGCAAATTTTTTATTGTGTTGTACTGATTGTGGACGAATAAAAAGTAATCAATTCCCTTTAGATGAAAACGCTCTGCCATTATTAATCAACCCAAGTGAAGAAAATCCTTGGCAATATTTGGATTTTGACCCGTTGACCGGAAATATCACTGCGACTTATCAGGTACTTCAGAAAGGATTTTCCAAAAAAGGTCAGGTCACAGTTGAAGTTCTGGCATTAGATGCTCGAGAACAATTAGCCAAAGGTTATTTCAAAACTTGGAATCGCCTTGTCAAAGCAGTTGAAAAATTCCTCAAAACTCCGTATCTAGCTTCTGAATTCATAGATAAATTGCTCGAGAAAGACGATCATCATTTACTTGGCTGGTGCTTTCATGGCACTGGCGAAAACGAATATCCATTTAACGAACTCAAACAGCGACACCCTCAATTGTGGCAAAGTTTTGTCAATCATCCCGAATTACTCATCCCAGCAACACAGGAGAAATTATGAACCTTCCAGAGTACAAATGCGAACCCTACACCGATTACACCCACCCGAAGCATGCGGCGGCGTACCGCCAAGCGATAGCGGCTGTCTCGAGCCAACTCGGGCAAGACTACCCGCTCCTCATCGGTGAGCAGAAAATCATGCTCGAGAATAAAATTGAGTCCCACAATCCTTGCAAACCCACCCAAGTGATTGGGCGGGTCTCGAGCGCCACCCAAGCCCATGCCGAACAAGCCCTTGATGTGGCGTGGAAAGCCTTTGAGACGTGGAAGAACACATCGCTCGAGCAGCGCGTAGCGGTGCTGGTCAAGGCAGCCGCGATCATCCGTGAACGCAAACTCGAGTTTAATGCTTGGCTGAGTTTTGAAATTGGTAAGAACTACGCCGAAGCCGAAGGCGAAACCGCCGAAGCGATTGATTTCCTCGAGTATTATGCTCGTAGCGCCTTAAAACTCTGCAAGCCAATTCAGACGTACCAAATGGAAGGAGAGACTGACCGCGCTGAGTACATCCCGCTTGGTGTGGGTGTGAGCATCACCCCGTGGAATTTTCCTTTTGCAATTTTCCTCGGGCAAGCCTGCGCTCCGATTGTGGCGGGCAACTGCATGATTGTTAAACCCGCCGAGGACAGCGCCGTGATTGCTTATAAAGCCATCGAAGTGCTGCTCGAGGCTGGACTGCCGGTTGGTGTGATTAACTTCCTGCCCGGTCTTGGAGAAGTTGTCGGGGATTACTTGGTCAAGCATCCAAAAACCCGTTTTATCAGCTTCACAGGTTCAAAAAGCGTGGGTTTGTACATCAACGCCGAAGCTGCCAAAGTCGTTGCTGGGCAAAAATGGATTAAGCGCATCACTTTAGAACTGGGCGGCAAAGACGGCATGATTATTGATGAAACCGCCGACCTCGAAGCCGCCGCCAGCGCCGCCGTAGCAGGCGCATTTGGTTTTGCAGGACAAAAATGCAGTGCGCTCAGCCGTTTAATTGTGGTTGAGAGTGTTTACCCAGAAATTCTCGAGAAAGTCACCAATAAAGTCAAAGCCCTAACCGTTGGCGACCCACTCGAGAACCAATACGTCAACGCCGTCATCAACCTAGAGAGCTTAGAAAAATCGAGGAAATACCTCGAGCTTGCCAAAACCGAAGGACGCGTGACTGTTGGCGGCACAGCCGCAAGCCACCCAGAAACCGAAGGTTACTTTGTGCAACCCACCGTGGTTGCCGATGTCAAACCACACGATAAACTGGCACAAGACGAGATTTTCTCACCCATCCTTGCCGTTGTACCTGTCAAAGACTTTGACACGGCGATGGAAGTCATCAACAACACCGAATACGGCTTAACAGGTGGGTTATTCTCGAGTGACCCAAGCCGTCTCGAGCGAGCCGAACGCGAATTGCATGTGGGGAATCTGTACCTCAATCGCAAGATTACAGGTGCAATGGTTGGTTGTCATCCGTTCGGTGGATTTAATTTGTCAGGCACAGATTCCAAAGCAGGTGGACCAGATTATTTGTTGCACTTTATGCAGATGAAAAGCATTGCTAGAAAGGTCTGAAGCGGAACGATATTCAGGGCAAAATAGCATATGCAAATCAGGGCGAGGCATGCCTCGCCCCGTAAGCATCAATTTAAGAACAAAAGCCCTTCAGTAAATGCAGAATCACGTTCAGTCAGCCCCTCACCCGACTTCGTCACCCTCTCCCAAAAGGCAGCGCTTCGCGCAGGGAGAGGGGTTCGGGGTATCTTTTCGTTCCAGTTGTGTGACTCGAGAAGCCAATTTCATAACACCAGAACCCCTCGTGGAGGGGTCGAGCGAAGCGAGGGGGAGTACGTGACCAATTGCGTTCTTTCGATTCGATCCTCCAAGAAAATTCCTTAAGTTGATGTCTATGGGGCAGACCGCTGTATCTGCCCTGTGGGAAGGCATTTTTCTACATTGGCTTAAACCATGCTTCGCTCGAGGCGCACAGCTTGAGCCAAGAGCTTCTTAAATTCTCGCTCAGGCATTTGATACGCCCCAAATCGCTCGAGGTGCGGGTTTTGAATCTGAGCATCGAACAGCACAAAGTTCTGCTTGGCAAGATGCTGCGCGAGTCGCACCAATGCCACTTTGCCGCACTCGGGGATGATGGTGAACATGCTTTCGCCAATGAATGCTCCTCCAATGGCAATACCAAGCACCCCTCCTGCCAACTGACCCTCGAGCCAAGTTTCAAAGCTGTACGCCACACCAGCGCGGTTCAACTCGAGGTAAATTTGTGCCAGTTCTGGGGTAATCCACGTCTCTGGGCGGTCAGCGCAACCTTGTACCACGCCTGCAAAATCAGCGTTGATCCGAGATTCATAACGGCTCGAGTTGAGTTTGCGTTTCAGGCTCGAGGGAATGTGCAGGCGTTCATCCAATGGTATCAGGGCATGAACTCGGCTCGAGTACCACCCCAAGCCGTCTCCGTTGTCCATCAGAAAATAGCCTTCTCGGTAGGCAGCA
>JAAFJQ010000224.1 GCA_013298185.1 Deinococcales bacterium | reverse complement strand
GCGTTCGTTGAGTTTTTCGCGGCTGTAATCCGAGTCCGTTCCCTCGAGTTCACGCTTGATCGCAGAAACGCGAGCGTCAATGTCCTCTTTCTTGCCTAAGCCTTCGATGATCGTGGTTTCATCCTTGGTGATGCGAACCCGCTTGGCGCGTCCGAGCATACCAACATTGGCGTTCTCGAGCTTAAAGCCGAGTTCTTCGGCAATCACTTGACCACCGGTTAAAGCAGCGATGTCTTTCAGCATTTCCTTGCGGCGATCACCAAAGCCCGGGGCTTTGACGGCAGCAATTTTCAAGGTGCCGCGCAATTTGTTGACCACCAAGGTTGCCAAGGCTTCGCCTTCGACATCCTCAGCGATAATCAGCATTGGCTTGCCGCTTTGCGCCACTGGCTCGAGAACAGGCAAGAGGTCTTTAAGGGCGCTGATTTTCTTTTCGTAAATCAGGATGTATGGATCTTCCAAAACAGCTTCCATCGTGTCGTTTTCGTTGATGAAGTACGGGCTGATGTAACCCTTATCAAACTGCATACCCTCGACCACGGTGACTTCGGTGTCCAAGCTCTTGGATTCTTCAATGGTAATCACACCATTTTGGTGTCCAACGCGCTCCATGGCATCGGCAATCTGCTCACCGATGGCAGCATCATTTGCCGAGATGCTGGCGACTTCGTTGATGCCTTTACGGTCATTGACTGGCACTGCCATGCCTTGAACAGCTTTGACCGCCGCTTCGACAGCAGCTTCGATACCGCGCTTCAAGGTCAGTGGGTTTGCACCAGCAGCCACGTTCTTCAAGCCCTCACGCACAATCGCTTGACCAAGCACGGTTGCGGTGGTTGTACCGTCACCCGTGATGTCATTGGTCTTAGAAGCAATCTCAATCAAGAGCTTAGCGCCGATGTTCTCGAGTTTATCTTCCAACTCGATTTCCTTGGCTACACTCACACCGTCTTTGGTGATGGTTGGGCTACCGAATTTCTTCTCGAGAACAACGTTGCGCCCCTTTGGACCAAGGGTGACTTTCACTGCATTTGCCACAGCATTCACGCCACGCTCGAGTGAGCGGCGGGCTGGTTCGTCAAACATCAATTGCTTTGCCATATAAACTCCTTATGAGAGGCTTTGAGCTTTGAGCTGCGAGCTATGAGAAACCTCAAAGCTCAAAGCTCATGGCTCATAGCCCAATTAACCAATAACAGCGAGGATGTCGCGTTCAGAGAGAATCGTGTAGGTCACGCCGCCGTCGGCTACTTCGGTACCGCCGTACTTCGCAAAGTACACGGTGTCGCCAACAGCCACTTCGACAGCCACTTTGCTGCCATTGTCAAGGGTTTTGCCGCTACCAACCGCGATGACTTTGCCGCGTTGGCTTTTTTCTTTGGCAGTGTCTGGAACGTACAAGCCACCAGCCGTGCGTTGCTCGGATTCTTCGATGATTTCGATGACCACGCGGTCACCAAGGGGTTTAAGTGCCATTTGCAAACCTCCGTATAGGAAATAAAACTTGAGTCATTAGCAGTCTCGAGTCTCGAGTGCTAATCCGCCCGAGAGTATATGACTATGGTCAAGGTTTCGTCAAGTCTTATGACAAAAACCTTGAGTCTAAGGGACTCAGGTTTGTAAGGGCGGATAGAATTTGGATTTATGTTCTTGCAAAACACAATTGGTTAGGTACTCCCCCTCGCTTCGCTCGACCCCTCAAAGAGGGGTTCAAAGGTCAAAATCAGGTCTTTGTTTTCAAGTCCCCCTCTTTGAGGGGAAACGCGAGTGCAACGAGCGGGGGAATTGGTCGGAGGACATTAGCTCGAGACTTAAACAGATTTCCAAACTTAATCAAAAGAAAATTCTAATTATTGCAATTAAAATGAAAATAAATTATACTTTTTTTTATGATTTCAAATGTAATTGAACTTGATGACCTTGATTTGCTTATCCTTGAGCATTTAGCCCAAGATGCTCGAGTGACTTGGGCAGAGCTGGCAAAACGCCTTGGGTTATCTGCGCCCGCGATTGCCGAGCGCGTCCGCAAACTCGAGGAACACAGAATCATCGAAGGGCATCACACGCACATCAACCCAGAAGCCATTGGGCAGTCGTTGCTGGCATTTATTTCCCTCGCACTGCATAACCCAAGTCAGCGCCAAGCGCTCGAGCAAATCATTCTCGAGCAACCAAGTATCCTCGAGTGTCACCACACCACAGGCGCAGATGATTACTTCATCAAAGTGCGGGTGGCACATCCTAGGGCGCTCGAGGATTTAATTGTCAAACTCAAAACCAGCGCCTCGAGTCTTCGCAGCCACAGCACGGTGGTGCTTCGCACCCTCAAAGAAACCGTGGTGCAGGTCAGCCGATGAATGCGCTCGAGGTGCTGGCACAAAGTTTTGTCTTGGGCTTAGGAATTGCCATGCCTGTCGGTCCAATTGGTGTGCTGGTGATTCGCCGCAGCCTCACCCAAGGGCGCAATTATGGCATTGCCTCGGGGCTGGGTGCAGCCACCGCCGATGGGTTATATGGCTTGGTTGCCACTTTGGGCTTAGGGCTGATTGCCAGTTTGCTGACAGGGATTCAGTTTTACACCCGTTTAATAGGTGGCGCGTTTTTGCTGTACTTGGCTTGGCAGATTTATCACAGCCAACCAAGCCAAAAAGCTGCCGAAACCAAAACAACCACAGGTTTGATTGGCGCGTATCTCAGTACGTTGCTCCTGACATTCTCCAACCCTGCCACGATTCTTTTTTTCTTTGGAGTCGTCTCGAGCCTGAAAATCTCTGGACATGGCTGGGCAGTGGTCACAGGATTTTTCCTAGGCAGTGCCATGTGGTGGATGGCACTCAGCACCGTCGCCAGCAGCCTAGGCTCGAGAATGAACAACAAAACCCTGCGTGTCGTCAACATCATCTCGAGTCTGGTGATTGCTGGTTTTGCAATTTACGCTTTTGTTGGCTTGGTTTTCAGCCTGTAGACAAATCCACCTGCGGTTGGTTACATTATTGCCATGCACATGGTGTCACACCCGCGACCACCAACCGACCCGCGCCTCACTTCGGCGGTGGGTGAGGTCGCATAGCAAAGATTCTGCGTGGGAATCTCGAGCCGCACGGCTCGTTTTTTTTTGATTGGTTATTCTCGAGGATAAAGTGGAAAAGATGCAATGCCTCACAACTCCCCCCTCGCTTCTCTTGACCATAAACGCGCACCTGACGGGCATGGTCGCTCGCTCGACCCCTCAAAGAGGGGTGCAAAGGACAAGGTCAAGAACCATCTCGAGCTTTTTGTTTTCTTCAAAGATAATTGCAAAGGGCAAGTGCTTGTTACCAAGTCCCCCTCTTTGAGGGGGAACGCGAGGAACGAGCGTGGGGAGTCCCTAAGAGTTTACGCCCTTTCTAAATTCCAAAGAACCTCACAGCTCATAGCCCATAGCTCATAGCCCAAACAGGAGTCACATGAAACGTTCTCACCTTCACGCGCCAATGCTGCGCGACACACCCTCAGAAGCCGAAAATAAATCGCATCAGTGGTTGCTTCGGGCTGGTTTTATTCGTCAACTCTCGAGCGGGGTGTATTCAATGTTGCCGCTTGGTCTGCGGGTCAAACGCCGCATTGAACAAATCATCCGCGAAGAAATGTTATCAATAGGTGGTCTCGAGTTTGACCTCCCCAGCTTACAGCCCGCCGAAGTTTGGAAAGCCTCGGGGCGTTGGAATGCGATTGGTACAGAAATGCTTCGCCTGCGTGACCGAGCAGGGCGCGAGCTGTGCCTTGGTATGACACATGAAGAAATTTTTGCCAGCCTCGCCAAAGAATTGCGTTCGTACAAAGAACTCCCCACGATCTGGTTTCAAATCGCCCGTAAATTCCGTGATGAACCGCGTCCTCGAGGTGGTCTGGTGCGCCTGCGCGAATTCACGATGAAGGATTCGTATAGTTTTGCATTGGATGAAACCACGCTACATCAGCAATTTGAAGCCCATGAACAAGCCTATCGCCGTATTTTCTCGAGGTGCGGCTTGGATTTTGTGGTGGCAAACGCCGACAACGGCAGCATGGGCGGTAGCCGTTCCTCCGAATTCGTGGCACTGCTCGAGGCGGGTGAGGATTTTGTGGCGGTGTCTGATGGTGGGTACGCTGCCAATCTCGAGGTAGCAACGAGTTCACTCGAGCCGATTTCAGATGATGGGGTTCTCCAGACCATCACCGAATTTGCCACGCCCGATGTTCACACCATAGATGACCTTGTGCGGTTCTCGAGTCAGCTTTTCCCCAGTGGCGTTCCTGCCACTCAGCAAATGAAAACACTTGTCATGATGGCGCAAGGCGAACCCGTGGTGATTCTGCTGCGCGGCGATCATCAGCTCAATTTAACCAAACTCGCAAAAGTCCTCGGTACAGATGATATTCGCCCTGCTGGTGCGGAAGAAACCCTTGAAGTCATGGGGGCAAATTTTGGTAGCCTTGGTCCAATTGGCATCAAATGCCGAATTATTGCTGATACCGCTCTCGAGCATCGGCGTGGTTTGGTTTCGGGTGCGAACAAAGATGGTTTTCACCTTGCGGGACTCGAGCCTAAACGTGATTTTACGGCTCGCTACGCCGATGTGCGCGTGGTGGCGGCGGGCGAAATCGCTCCTGATGGCTCGAGACTTCGCATCGAACGCGGCTTGGAACTGGGGCATATCTTCGAGCTAGGCACGCGCTACGCCACCGCTATGGGCGCTTTGGTACAAGACAGCACAGGGCAGCGCCTCCCACTGGTGATGGGCAGCTACGGCATTGGTGTGGATAGACTGATGGCTGCCATCGCTGAAACCCATTGCGACGCAACTGGTTTGCGCTTCCCGAAAAGCGTTGCGCCGTTTGACTTGGCACTGCTCGAGTTAGGCGACTCTGGTGGGGTGGCACAGCGCCTTTATCAAGAACTCACCGCTTCTGGACTCGAGGTGCTGCTTGATGACCGCGTGGATGCTCGAGCTGGTGAGAAATTCACTGAATTTGAAATGATGGGCATTCCCAAAGCGGTGGTGTTGGGCAAAAAATCCCTCGAGCGTGGCATGGTGGAAATCCGAGATCGTTTAACTGGCAGTAAAGAAGAGGTGCTACTCGAGCAGGTACACATTGCCCTTAACCTGTGATGCACGCGATTTTCCTTTTTGACCACCCTGCCCCTCTTGACGCCTCGTAAAACATGTGATACATTTCCCATCCGCGTGCATACGTGGCAGCTACCGCAGGGTGGAGCAGTCTGGTAGCTCGTTGGGCTCATAACCCAAAGGTCTAAGGTTCAAATCCTTACCCTGCAACCAAAGAACAACCCCGTCATCAGACGGGGTTTTTTCGTATCTCGAATATGCTGGTAGCTAGATTTTGTGAGTTTCTACCAATGGTCAAGGTCAATAAAAAACGCGCCCTGTTTAGGCGCGGACGGTCTTAATCTAACCCACTATGCAGTGTTTGTCAAATCTATGCACTCGAGTCGTATGGGACGAAGAAAATTAGCAACTCGAGCCAACAAAAAAGGAAGGGGTTTTGTTTCCCCTTCCTGCTTTTGTTACCTTTTTCCGTCTTTATCCTGCCAGCGCAGAAAAGTCGGAATTTCATAAATATCGGGTGAGTTATTCGGGCTTGGAATGCTGGCAAACGGCTGATTGAGCGGCGATTGCTGCCCATTGCGAATAAAATTCCCAAGTCCAGGCGTTTCATTAAAGCCACTGGCAACCACGGTCACACGGATTTCATCGCCTGCATTTTCGTCGTATGCCACACCGAACAGCACTTCAACGGTGTTCTGGTCAAAGCCTGTGGCTTCGGTGATGCGATTGACAATTTCATACGTATCCGACAGCGTGACTTTATCTTCGTGTCCTGTGATGTTGATCAAAATTTTCTTCGCGCCCTCAATCGAACGCTCGAGTAACGGTGAGTGAATCGCGCTTTTCACGGCTTCTTCGATTAAATTATCGCCATGCCCCGCGCCAATGCCCATCAGGACACTGCCTGCGTCTTTCAGTTGATTTTTCACATCGGCAAAATCCACGTTAATCATGCCGCTCGAGTTGATGACATCAGAAATACCTTTGATGCCAAAGTACAAGACCCGATCAGCGATTAAAAATGCGTCTTTTAAGGAAACTTTTTTATCGGTGGCTTGAATCAGTTTTTCGTTGTTGACAATAATCATGCCATCCACGCGCTCAGAGAGTTTTTTAATTCCCTCTTCGGCAACCCGTAAGCGCTTTGGTCCTTCAAAACGAAATGGTCGGGTGACAATCGCAATCGTCAGCACACCCATTTCCCTGGCAATTTCTGCCACCACAGGAGCGCTGCCCGTGCCTGTGCCGCCGCCCATACCGGCGGTGATGAACACAAGAT
>JAAFJQ010000223.1 GCA_013298185.1 Deinococcales bacterium | reverse complement strand
AGGGTGGCGATGGTAAGGCTTTTGCTCGAGGGATGGACGCAAGTGTTCATCCATTTATTGACTTTGATTCGATTCGTTTGAGTTCTTTTCCGCAAGCAGCGTAGTTGCCCATTCTGCGGCTACACCCTGTTATTCGTGACCAAGAAGTTCTGGTTGTGCATTCAAAAGTACCTATTCTAACCGTTGGAGGTCGTTGTGAACCTCATGAAACCCTCGAGCAAGGATTGATTCGAGAAGTTGCAGAAGAAACTGGTTGTCTTGTTCAATTGGTTGATTTAATCGGTTTTATCCATGCCCAGCATTTGAATGAGCAGCGCCCAGATTGGGGTCGTCCTGCTCCAGATTTTATTGATCTGATGTTTGTGACCCAATTTCAGGGATTTGATGCCAAACGAAAAGACCCAGATCAACCTCATAGCGAGTTTATTTCGTTATCGCAAGTAGAAGCTTTTGGCATTGAGGAGATAAATCGGACTTTCTTAAATGCAGCGCTACGCCGTTTGGCGTAGCTTGCATAAACTGCACTTGGCTTAGTACACTTGGCTTACTCAAATCCGTTTGGGAATCTTCTAAGGAGCGTCAAAGTGATGAAAAATAAATCCGCAATTCAACCCATAGCCCTGACCGCTCGAGGTTTCCGTCTTGTTGCCGCAGATTCTATGATTGCCGATCCCATCTAAGGTGTTTTTTCGCTCTAGTTGACCTCGGCTTCCCGCCGAGGTTTTTTGTTTTCACAGTTTCACAAAGGAGTTATGCCATGACCAATCAACCCATCGCTCGAGGTTTTTCTAAGCCACGCCGTTGTTTTGTTCTCATCCGCGCAGCACTCCGCGTTCCCGAGTGCCATCATCACCATGACTTACTCTTCTACTCGCACCCCTGTTCGCGCTGTTAAACCAGAGCCTTCTGTGAAACTCGAGACTTCGAGCAAAGGGGCTTGGAGCTTAACCAAGACCAAGCCCGAGAAAAAAGCAGGGCATCGTTGTTGATGCCCTGCTGGTTTTTTATAATTTTAATGCCCGAGGGTGGCTTTGCGTATCGAGCGCAGGTCGCCTGCGGCTTTTGCCCAACTGGTCAGCAACTCAGACATGCCCCAACCAATCAAGGGTAAGAGTAATCCACCTAAGAAAGACACGATAATCAGTGCCAGTTGCCCAAGGTTGGGATTAAATTCAGCCTCGAGCAGGATCGAAGCTGGTAGAATCGCACCAACCAACAAAAACACAATAGATAGAATTCTCAGCCAACGGGCGATGCCTTCGAGCGCAGCCGTGTTATCGCCAAAGCGCGGCGTGTTCTTGGCTGATTTTGGGGTTTTTGAATCCAAGGCAGTGGTGGCATCCATGACATCGCCGCCCCATTCGCCACTGGCGCTCGAGGGTACCATCACGGCTGTGCCAACAGGATCGGGTTTAAGGTTAATCGGTTGGCTTGGGCTGCCCCATTCATCGGAGCTAACATTGCGTGGAGCGTTTTTGGCAAGTTCGGCAAATGGGTCTATTGGGGCTTTGACTGGGTTAGGAGCTGGAATCATGGCAGAAGCATTTAAGAGTGGTGGCACACTGCCAGACTTGGCTGGGTTGAGTTCAGCATCAAGGTCTGCCCATGAATCCCTAGACAGCGAACGCTCCGGTTCAGGGAAACTTGGGCGGGGCGGCGAGACTTCCGGACCAACCTCAAAGGTTTGTTTTTCTGGCATCCACGCATTTGGTGGTGGCATGGGTTTGTCATCCCAAGCTGGGGCTGGTGCGCTAGGCACAGCCGTTGGTGTATTTTCCCAACTCGAGGCGGGTGGTGCTTCCCAAGCGCTCGGGGCTGGGGGTTCTGCTGCCATTTTTGGAATTGGTAGGTCAACTCCAGTGGCACTGGCTTTGGCTCGAGCAATGGCGCTTTTGACCGCTTCAAAAAAGAATTTCAGTTCAGCCAAATCAAACCCTTTGATGCTGCCTTCGATCAGGTTTTCAGAAGGTGATTTGACGCTCAGTTCACCGGTCTTAGCGGTTTTCACATTAACGATTTCACGCAGACGAGCGCGTTGTAATTTGACATCAAAGTAAAGCAATTCGCGCTTGGTGATGATCAGGGTTTTGTTGCCTTGACCATCTAAACGTGTTTCAATCTCTTCGGACACAATTCCGGCTTCACGCAGTTCTTGTTCAATCATGACCGTCTCCCCATACGATTTGCTCGAGTGGTGTGCATAGCTTTTGGAGTGGTGTGCATAGCTGACAGTATAACGCTTTAGCGGCTAATATCTAGTCTATGCCTCTTTTCCTTGGTCATCGTGGCGCAAACCGCCTGTTTTTAGAGAACACCATGCCCGCTTTTGAAGCTGCTTTAGAAGCTGGTTTAGCGGGTGTTGAACTGGATGTGCAACGCACCCGAGATGGCATTTTGGTGGTGCATCACGATTTTCATTTACCCGATGGTCGCTTGATTGCTGCGCTTGACTTTGCTGAGTTGCGCTTACCACATGGCTACACCGTACCAAAACTCGAGGAAGTACTGATTTGGGCAAAGCAAACAGGTGCTTTCTTAAACATTGAAATCAAACTCGAGACTTGGACAACCGATGGGCGTGAACTCGAGGTGGCAGCCTTGGTTGAACGCAAAAGCCTAGGTGAACAAGTGCTGATTTCCAGTTTTAACCCACTGAGTTTATGGCGAATCCGTCGAGCCGCACCTGCCCTCGAGTTGGGGTTGCTGTTTTACAATTCCCCCGAAGTGCCTTGGATTTTACGTGATGGACGCCTAGCCCCGCTTCTTGGAGTCAGCGCGATTCATCCTCATTGGAGTTTGGTCACACCTGATTTGGTTAGAGCCGCGCACCACCGAGGCTGGAAAGTCAATGTTTGGACAGTCAACGAAGCCCATCAAGTACAAAGCCTGCTCGAGATGGGCGTGGATGGCATCATTGGCGATCTTCCAAATGTTTTGCTAGCAGGCATAACACCCTAACTCGAGCGCCAAATTTCACCCGATAAAAACTCCAACTCGAGCATTCCTGCGTGTTTTTCAAAGTGCAGCACACCAACTGCATCGCCAATAAACTTGCCCGAGGTTGGTGGAACATCGGTGTAATCTCGCCCAAGTGCTACCACCACATACCCCAAATTTGGCGCTCGAGCATTGGTTGGGTCAAAACCAATGGCGTCGTATTTTTTGCGGTCATTTTCAATCAGCACTTCAACCCAAGCGTGCGAGCCGCCCTCGCCGAGCATATGACCCGATACATACCGAGCTGGCAAACCAGCCGCGCGGCACAACGCCAGCATCAGATGGGCATAATCTTGGCAGAGTCCAGCCTTGATTTCCAAAACCTCGGTGGCGGATGTTTGCACATTGGTCACACCACTTTTGTACTGCATGGTATTGCTGACCCAATCCGAGATTCGTTGCGCCAATTCCAGACTCGAGTTCGACTGGGTTTTGAGTGTCAAAGCCACTTCTTTAATGGCAGCATTGGCTTTGGTTAAAGATGTAGCGCGTTTTAAGTTCAAAGCTGTGCTTCTCGATACCTGCATTGGCTGATTTGAGGTGCGTTCAACACAGAACATCACTTCAAAACTCGTCCAATGACTGATGTGCGCCACCTCGAGTTCAATCACCGTATTGCCAAGCCCAACATACCACTGCTTTTCCTCGAGTGGAATTGGTTCGCTGGTCAACTTAAAATCAAGTAAACGCTGACCACCATAAAAATAATGCTGCTTTGGCATCACCATCAAACGCTGTGACAAGTCTTTGACGGCATCTGGGTAGACATACTGAAATTGCTGATAAGCAAAAAAAACACCGCGCCGCACCAAAGACCAATCTACGTTCTCAACCTCGAGAAAAGACACTTGATAAGCAATCAATTGATCCAAACTGTCACGGCTGACTTTGCGTGTGTCACCTGCTCGAGCAGTAAAAAAAGCCAAAGGCAAAGAATAAAGTGGCGGCTGTGGTTCAAGCATGAGCGGTTAGATTAACAGATTTGGCTTGGAGGTGTGGGTAGAAATGGGCTTTGTATGGGCTATGAGCTTTGAGCTTTGAGTTATTTGCTTAGCCACTCGAGGATTTCTTGGCGGTGCTGGTCTAGCCTTGGTGGAGCTTGACGCACAGGCAGGGTTGCACCATCAAATTCAAATGGTGGGGCGGTGACACGAACCTCGCCCAAATCTGGATGCTGAATGCTCTGTACTACGCCTCGAGAAATTGCCCAATCTGACTCGAGGGCTTGGGGTACGCTCCAAACTTCGCCCGATGGCACACCAACAGCTTGTAGGCGCTGAACTACTTGGCTGCTCGAGAAACGCCCCAAGTGAGCTTCTAAGCGCTGTGTCACTTCTTCGCGTTGCCCAATGCGCTGTTCGTTGCTCGAGAATCGCGGCTCGAGTAAATCTGTAGCAGCAAGGGCTTTGCAGAGTTTTTGGTACAGTGCATCATTGCCTCCTGCGATGTTCACAAAACCATCTTTGGTTTTGTACGTTCCGTATGGCACGATGCTGCGGTGTTCATTGCCGAGGCGTTCAGCTTCTTCGCCAGCGTTCAAGTAACGCCCGACTTGGTATGTGCCAAGCGCAATCATACTCTCGAGTAAATTCACTTCGACCCGCCGTCCCTTGCCTGTGCGGGTGCGTTCGTAAAGTGCTGCTAGAATGCCTTGGGTGGCAAGCGTTCCTGCGAAAATATCAGCCACAGCCACACCTGCTTTGGTTGGGGTTTCTAAACCTGTGTAGCTCATAAAACCGCTCATGCCTTGGGCGATCAGGTCATAACCCGCCCAATCAGACAGCGTGCCGCTCGAACCAAAACCTGTGATGCTGCAATAAATCAAATCTGCTCGAGATGCGTCAATGCCTAATTTCTCGAGGGTGCTTGGGCGGTAATTTTCAACCAGCACGTCGGATTTGTTGACAATTTGCTGTGCAATCTCGAGGTCGGCAGCGCTTTTTAAGTCCAGCGCAATGCTTCGTTTATGGCGGTTGGTGCTTAAGTAGTATGTGGCTTCGCGCAAATCATGATGCTCGAGCCAAGGCGGTCCCCAATGGCGCGTATCATCGCCGTTGGGAGGCTCGATTTTGATGATGTCCGCGCCAAGATCGCCAAGGGTTTGGGTGCAAAAAGGTCCTGTTAAGACTCGAGTGAAATCAGCCACCACCACGCCAGTTAGCGGAAGGTTCATGGTTGCGCCTCCAAGCCCATAAATGCCGTCTCGAGTTCGGTTCGGGTAGCCCCTGCTGACAGCAGCACCAACAATAACATTCGGGCTTTGTGGGCATTCAAAAACGAAGCAGGTATCGCCCCGAGTTGGCGCAGTTGCCGCCCGCCGCCTGCGTACCCATAAATTGGCAGAATTGCGCCTGTGTGGGTTCGGGTGGCAATCACCACAGGTTTTTTGGCTTCTGCCACAATCGGCGCAACATCGGGTGGCACATTGCCCGTGCCGAGTGCCGCAATCACCACGCCATCGGCTCGAGATAGGCTCTCGAGTAAGCCTTGTCCGCGCCAACCAGCGTAGGCATAAAGAATCTCGACTTCGGCAGTCACACGCTCCAAAGTTCTCGAGGCTCGAGGTTCAGGGCGAGCGAAGTAGGCGATTTCTGCGTTTCCAGCCAAGAAATCAATCCGCCCAATTGGACCCGGATACCCCGCGAATGCCTCGAGTCGGGTGGTATCGGACTTGGTCACGGTTCGAGCATCGAAAATATCACCACCAAAGACCACCAGCACCCCACGGTCTTTAGAACGCGGCTCGAGTGCCACATGAGCCGCTGCCAGTACATTGCCAGGACCATCCCAACTGGCTTCCTCGGCGTGGCGCATACTGCCTGTCAGCACCACGGGCAGACTCGTCTCGAGGGTCAAATGCAGAAAAAAGGCGGTTTCCTCGAGCGTGTCCGTGCCGTGGGTCACGACAATTCCGTCAAAATTATTCTTGAGCGAATGAATCAAATCCCGCAACTCGAGCATGTGCTGCGGAGTGATGTGCGGCGAGGGCAAGTTAAAGGGCTGAAAAACCGCAACCTCGAATTGCTCGAGGCTCGGCAAGGCTCTCAGTAAATCCTGCACAGCATCGGCGGGAATTAAGTCGCCGCTCGAGTCGGTACGGCTGGCGATTGTGCCGCCTGTTTGCACCAGTGCTAGGCGTTTCATAAACGAGGCAGTGTCACACCCGTTTGCCCTTGGTATTTGCCAGCGCGGTCTCGGTAGGTGACTTCGGGGCGTGGTCCTTCAAAGAACAAAAGCTGCACACAACCTTCATTGGCGTACATCTTGGCGGGTAGGGGAGTGGTGTTGCTAAATTCTCAAGTAACGTGTCCTTCCCAGCCCGGTTCTAAAGGTGTTACATTGGCGACAATGCCGCAGTTATGAACAAATACACCAGCCTCGAGGGCA
>JAAFJQ010000222.1 GCA_013298185.1 Deinococcales bacterium | reverse complement strand
CATTATCCCAGAGTTTCATCAGTGGTTTGAGGCTGGGGTGCAGACCAACATCAGAAGACAGCGTCAGCACATCTTTTTTGTCAACCGCAATCGTTGGACGAGCCGCGTAGTATGCGCCATTGCTGTACGGCACAAGGGTATTCAGGGCATCGTTACCGCCAGATAATTGAATCACCACCAGAATTTTGCCTTTTCCAATCGCAGCCTGAGCGCTTTTAGCCAGAAAACCAGGTCCGGTCAGTCCTGCTACGGTCAGCATTGAAGATTTTAGGAAGTCACGTCTTTTCATAAATAGCTCCTAGCGGCTAGTTTTTAGCTTCTAGCTAAAGCAAAACAGAGTTGAATCGGGACGAGTCGAAACTCGAGGGCGCACAAACTTTGGCGTGGAATCTCGAGCCGCAGACGGATTTTACGAAACGGACAGGTGGTTTTAAGGCAACTCGAGCAGTCGTGTTTCATGCTGATCCTTTAATTCAGGTGGTACTGCGGCGAAATCATCACCAAGTAGGCTAAGCCTCTGGCAAGTTCGGGGGTGTTGCGTCCTTTGGCTAAGGTTTCTAGTGCGCGGCGCAGGCTGCCTGATGGTTCGATACCCAAATGGGTGCGACCAATCAAATCAATCGTTTCGGCTAAGTCATTGCCCATGATCCATTCAATGCTCGGGATTTTTCGCATTCCACCGCCGGTTTGGTTTGGGTTGCCATTGTTATTGTTGCGAGCGCTACTCGGTAAACTACCCGAAGCCAAAGTTGCTACGTATTGCAAGCGATTCAGCATGGTGGTATCGGCAATCCAGTCCATATCGCCATCCCAACCAGAAACATCGGGCGGATACAGTGGAATTTGCGCCATGCGCGACAAAATGCTCGAGAGAGCGCCTTCATGTTGACGCTCGAGTTGGGCTTGACTGGCACGCAGCGAACCAATCACCAATTCAATCGGGGTTTTAATCAGGGCAAAACGGTTTTCAGGGGCGTAGAATTCCTCTGAATTGAAAATCTCACGCAGCAAATCGCGGATGTTGCCGCCTGAACGCACCCACAACTGACTTAAATCCTCGAGTGTCGAAGCTGAAATTTTAGGCGAAACAAAGAAATTCCAGAGCTTGGTCACCATGTACTTTGGTGTACTTGGGTGGTTACAAACAATTCGGATCACATCTTGCCCTTGCCAATTTCCGGTTTGTCCAAGAATGGTTTTACTGCCCGTGTCATGGTCTTTTTGGGCAAAAACAAATGGCGGGTTCTTCAGTTCCTCGACACTCGAGTTACGACGCAACATAAAAGTCCAACCCGTTAAAGCTCGAGCTGCTTCTTGGATGTCACGCTCGGTATAACCACCATGAACCCCCATGGTGAAGAGTTCCATCAGTTCCCTAGCAAAGTTCTCGTTCGGGTGCTTTTTGGTGTTGACGTTGTTATCTAGGTACCTGAGCATGGCAGGGTCTTGTGCCACAGCTAAGGTGAGCGGTTCAAACTTACCCAAGCCCAAGCGCCGAAAAGTTTCATTTTGGTTTTGCAGTAAGTAACCGCTTCGTACCTTATCCAAACCACTGACAAAATGCCCATGCCAAAAAAGCGTCATTTTTTCTTTCAAGGGTTCTTTTGAGGTACGCATTTTATACAACCACCAAGCCTGTGCAAGCGGGATGGTACTCGCTATAGCTTGTTGCGGGGTGCGTCCATTATCAACTGCAATTTTATACTGATCTTCTAAGTCGTGCGGATTGTTTTCTGTGCCATCAAAACTCGAGAATGACAAGAGCTTTTCCACCGCTAAGCTCGGTCCAAGGCGGCGCAGTTTTTCGACATCCTCGATACTGCCACCAAATCCAGCGCGGCGCAGTAAGTGTGCAGCATCGGCGTAAGTGAATTCTTTGGGGTTGTACGGTTTCATATTTCCTCCATTTCCTGATTTAGCACTAGGATGATGCGAAGCCAACAAAAGTTCCCGAGTGAAAAACCCCACATTCTCGAGGTGAGCGAACCCTGCGTTCTCGAGGTACACTAAAACCAATGATTGAAACCATCGAAAATGAATTTTGGCGCTTAAGCCTGTCTCCTGCCTTGGGCGCAAGCCCTGTGCAACTCCAAGCCAAAATCGGTGATATTTGGACGGACATCATGCGCCCAACAGCTTCAGAACTGCTGTATGGAAAAAGCAGTGCAAAATTCTCGAGTTACACCCTTGCACCGTGGAGCAATCGCATTCCGAATGGGCAGTTCGAGTTCCAAGGGCAAAGTCATCAGTTACGCATTAACATTCCCAAAGAACAAACGGCTCGCCACGGCGATGTTCATGACCGCGCTTGGCAAGTCATCAACCACGGCTCGAGTTTGGAATGTAGTTTTGAATCGGGTTGGTATCCGGACATCAATTTCCCATTTCCATTTGCCATGACCATGGTTCATAGCTTAGAAAACAATGTTTACAAAACCCAAATGACCCTGACCAACACTGGCAGCAGTCCAATGCCAGTTGGCATGGGCATTCACCCGTATTTCCTGCGACGAGGCACAGTGCCAAAGCTGCGCTTTCAAGCCCAGCGGATTTACCTGACCGACTCGAGCAACGTGCCACAACAAGGCGCTGAAAGCATTCCTGAGCGATTTGAATTTTCGCAGAACAAACCACTGTCTGATTTTGGCATTGACCATGTTTACCAAGGCTGGGATGGTGTTGCTCTGCTCGAGTGGGACGATTTGACACTGCACCTAGCAGCCACAGATGTCTTTGGTCATTTTGTGGTTTTCACTGGAGCGCCAGATCAAAGTATTGCCTTAGAACCAATCACCCACGCAACCAATGCTTTTAACTTGGCAAGTCAGGGTGTTGAACATACTGGACATCGTGTTCTCGAGCCAGGCGAGCGTTTGAGTGGCGAAGTTTGGATGTACCTCGAGACAAAGTAAATCTTCGTAGCCCCGCACCTTGCAGCGTTTCTTACCAGCCCCCAGAATAAGCGCGTGAAAATCTACACCAAAACAGGCGACAGTGGCGAAACTTCTTTATACGGCGGCGAACGGGTGGCTAAATTCTCGCAGCGCGTCGAGGCTTACGGCACAGTGGACGAATGCAACAGCGCCATTGGCATGGCTCGAGCGGTTCTCGAGGACACCGAAATCAATACTGTGCTGGCAGAAAT
The DNA here is from genome assembly GCA_013298185.1 of Deinococcales bacterium. Taxonomy (GTDB): domain Bacteria; phylum Deinococcota; class Deinococci; order Deinococcales; family JAAFIG01; genus JAAFIG01. Next base: position 3,278 of record JAAFJQ010000222.1, on the reverse strand, counting down.
TCAAAATGCGCTCTTTGATGTTGGAGCTGACCTAGCCACACCAATTGGCTCTAAATACGAAAAAAACCTGACCCGCATTGACAACCAAGATGTAACCCGACTCGAGAATTTCATAGACCAGTACCAACTCGAGTGTCCAGAATGGACCAATTTCATTCACCCCGGCGGCACACCCGCCTCGGCAGCGCTGCACTTAGCCCGAACCATCGCAAGGCGTGCTGAACGCGAAGTGCTGAGGCTCGAGTCCGAAGAACCCAGCAACCACGATGTTGTACTGTACCTAAACCGCTTATCGGATTTTTTATTCATCCTCTCGAGGGTCGTGAATGTCCGAAGCGGCATGTCCGAAGCTGGTTGGCATGTCAAAGGAAGAAGGTAAAAATTGAATCCTCGAGAAAGTGGGCAAACTTTTATTTGGGCTTATCAAGCTATGCTCTGTCAGTGGGCGAGGCAGCGACCCTGCCCGTTAGGTGCGCGTTTAGGGTCAAGACAGCCTCGCCCCTAACGGTTTAGGGATGGTTTTTTGTTAGGGACTGGGTTTTGTTAAATACTTTGTGGTCTTTCCTCTTTCCTCTTTTCTCTAGTACAATACGCCATGGACAAATACTTGGTCGGTGGCAAAAAGTGGAGCTTAAGCGACATTGATCCAGATGACGTGGGCAAGTTCAAAGGCGAAGCAGGACGGGAAAAATGCGAAGCCAAGACCTTAAAATTGTATCAGCGCTTGGCTGAGTTGCAGGAATTGTTGTTTGCCAGTCAGTCTCGAGGCTTGCTGATTGTTTTTCAAGCCATGGATGGCAGTGGCAAGGACAGCGCGATCAAAAATATTTTTCGTGATTGCAGCCCCAATGGGATTCGTGTGGCGTATTTCAAAGCCCCAACCAGCACCGAACTGAGCCATGATTACCTTTGGCGGATTCATGCCGCGCTGCCACCCAAAGGGATTATTGGGGTTTTTAACCGCTCGCATTACGAGGATGTGCTGATTACTCGAGTTCATAATTGGATTACCGATAAACAAGCCGCTAAGCGCTTCAAGCAAATTCGGGCATTTGAAGAGATGCTGACCCAAGAAGGCACGAGCATTCTCAAATTTAATTTTGTGATTTCCAAAGAAGAACAAGCCATTCAACTTCAAGAACGAATTGATGACCCGACCAAGCGCTGGAAATTTAATCCCGGCGATCTCGAGGAGCGCAAACTCTGGGATACGTACATGGAGATGTACCAAGAAGCCATGCTTGAAACCAGCACAACGGATTCGCCTTGGTACGCCGTGCCGGGCAACAGCCGTTGGTACAGAAATTACATCATGGCGCAAGTGATGGTTGATGCCTTAGAAGCCATGAAGCTCGAGTATCCAACACCCAAGGGCGAGATTGACTGGGCGAACTTAAAGGTGGTTTGAACCCAATGCTTGATCGAGCATCGCAAAAAACCTTGCGTCCAACTGCGTTGGTGGTGGATGATGAACCGAGCATTCGTCAGTTTCTCGAGGTGATCCTCAGTGCTGATTTTGATGTGACTACTCAGCCCGACGGAAAAGCGGCGGCGGAATACTTAAAGGTTCACACGCCTGATTTGATTATTTTGGATGTGAACATGCCATTTGTGAATGGCTTGGATTTATGTGGCAAACTCAAACGAATGCTGCGTTTTGAACACACACCAATTATGATTCTTACCGCCAATCAGGATGACCGCACCAAAGACCATGCCAAAATTTCCAAAGCCGATGTCTTTGTGGGTAAGCCCCTGAACGGCAAAAGTTTCCTCGAATTGGCGCGGCGCTTGGTGCGCGGCGAACAGGATAAAATCGAAGAGTTACTAAAACAGACGCGGTTTTAATCCTGAACACTTTGAACGCTGTAAATCAGAAAAATCAGTGTGATCAGTGCGCCGAACTCGAGTTGCCCCAAGCCCAAAAAGCCAAGCAGCGCCTCGGGCGCAAAGGTCAGCAGCGCGGCTGCCAAGCCCAATTGCTGGGTCAGGCTAGGGTTTTTAGACCAGCGTTGCAAACCCTCGAGCAGCACCAAACAAAAAATGGCTCGAGTGGCAAGCATGAAAGCTGACGGTAGCCAAATCAGGGCAACGATGCCAAACAGAAACACCAACCCTGCGCCAATGCCCACACGCCCAAGCAGCAGGCTCGAGCCTCGGATTGGCACAGTGTTGCTGGGTAGACTCGAGCCAACCAAGGGCAACGCTAGAAAACTCAGAATCAGCACTTGGGCAGGCAAAGCAAAACCATTGGGAACGATACTCGAGGATGTGGCAAAAAAAGCCGTTAAGCCAAAAAGTAAAAATACCCATTGTCCAATGCTCCAACTGCTCATGGTCAGGGCATTGCGCCACGCAATAGCAGCACTTGCGCCGTAACGTATTGGTGGAGCGGGAATACGCCATGTTTTACGCCGCGCCGTGGTACGAAGTTGACTTTGCAAACGCTCGCGCAGACCAGCAGGTGGGACAACCCGCTGCATGAGCAGTAAACCCAAAGCTCGGAGTTGTGCCAAGACCAAGGAATGCTGCAAATAAGTGGGCGGAAAGGTGGCTTGGTAGGTTTGCGAGAACATCATCCAGCCAGTTATGAACACGAGAATTGGCACAATCACAACCAATGCACTCGAGCCGAGGAAAGCACCCGCCGTTCCCAAGCCCCAAAGTAAATCCAGAGTCGTGGAGCAAAGCCAAAGCAGCACCAACCACAACCTCGAGCCAGATGCGTACAAGGTCATTTGCCAAGGCACTCGAGCCGCGAACAGAAACGCCATGGTCACAGGTGCAAATGGGAACTCGAGCAGGAAAACAGCTCTCAGTCCAATCCAAAGTATGCCGCCAAGCAAAGCACCAAAGAAAAATTGTTGACTTATCGCAAGCATCATTGGGTACTCGAGAACTTGTCTTGGAGCAGCGGGTCCAAGTCCTAGGCGCATCACATCGCGGTTGCCCAGAATCACCATTGGTAGGCGCGGCGTGCTTAAGACCAGCCAAGCAAAAAACAAACTGCTCGAGGAAATGGCACCGAGCCTAAGCCACTCGAGCGGCAGAGCAGTTTTCAGCGGCACCAAGAACTGAAAGCCCGCAATCAGATACACCACCAGCCAGAACAACAGCCATGCGACCATGCCCCAACCAAAGGCTTTTTCAACCCAAGCAAAAAATTTCTTCCAAGCTCGCCACGCAGTCAAGCGGCGCAGAAAAACAACCGCGTTGACTCGAGCAACGACTCCGTTCTGGTTCACTCGAGTAACCGTCCGTTTTCAAGCGCAAGCACA